>DAITLT010000088.1:0-11272 GCA_036835505.1 Pseudomonas sp. | reverse complement strand
TGGCCAGCGGCAGGGTGAAGTTGCCGTTGCCGCAATACAGCTCCAGCAGGTCGTCGTCGCGCTGGCCGAGGGCGTCGTAGGCCCAGCTGAGCATCTTCTGGTTGACCGTGCCGTTGGGCTGGGTGAAGGCGCCTTCGGGCTGGCGATAGCTGAATTCGCGACCGGCCACCTGCAAATGCTCGAGCACATGATCACGGCCGATCACCAGGCGCTGGCCACGGGAGCGGCCGATGATGCTCACGCCGAGGTCGGCGGCCAGTTGTTGCGCAGCCTTTTGCCAGTGCTCATCCAGCGGCCGGTGATAGCACAGGGTAATCAGCCCGTCGCCGGCCAGGGTGGTGAGAAACTCGACCTGGAACAGCTTGAACGACAGCGCTGAGCTGGCCTGCCAGGCCGCCTTGAGCTTGGGCATCAAGGCATTGATGGCCAGGCTGGCGGTGGGGAAGTCGTCCATCAGGATCGGCGTGTGCTTGTCGCCGGCGGTGAACATGGCATAGAAGCGCTCTTCGTTCTCGCGCCACAGGCGGAACTCCGCGCGCAGGCGGTAATGCTCGCGGGGCGAGTCGAACACCGTCGGTGCCGGGGCGGCAAAGGGCGCCAGCAGCTCGCTCAGGCGCGCCTGTTTGGCGGCGAGTTGCTCGGCATAGGCGGCGTCGGTGGGCACGGCAGTCATGGCAGCACTCAGGTAAGGGGCGAGCCGGCGCGGGGCCGGCCAGCCAGTGGAATCAGGCGTTGAAGAAGCCGAACTTGATCACGAACAGCGCGGCCAGCACCACCAGCGCCGGATTGAGATCCTTCCAGCGGCCGACCAGGGCCTTGATCACCACCCAACTGATAAAGCCGAAGGCGATGCCGTTGGCGATCGAGAAGGTCAGCGGCATGGCCAGGGCGGTGATCACCACCGGCGCGGCGACGGTGATGTCGTCCCAGTCGATTTCCGCCAGGCCCGAGGTCATCAGCACGGCGACAAACAGCAGCGCTGGCGCGGTGGCAAACGCCGGCACGGTGCCGGCCAGCGGGGCGAAGAACAGCGCCAGCAAGAACAGCACGGCAACCACGCAGGCGGTCAGACCGGTGCGCCCGCCTGCGGCCACGCCGGCCGCCGACTCGATATAACTGGTGGTGGTGCTGGTGCCGAGCAGCGAACCGCCCATGGCCGCGGTGCTGTCGGCGAGCAGGGCGCGGCCCATCTTCGGCAGGTGGCCGTCCTTGCTCATCAGCCCGGCGCGCTTGGCCACGCCGATCAGGGTGCCGGTGTTGTCGAACAGATCGACGAACAGGAAGGCGAAGATCACGCTGACCATGCCCACATCCAGGGCGCCCATGATGTCCAGCTGGAGGAAGGTCGGGGCCAGCGCCGGCGGCATCGACAGGATGCCGCCGAACGGGGTGATGCCCAGGGCGATGGCGATGGCGGTGACCAGCAGAATGCCGATCATCACCGCACCCGTGACCCGCCGGGCCTCCAGGGCAACGATCAGGAAGAAGCCGAGAATCGCCAGCAGCGGGCCGGGGCTGGTCAGGTCGCCGAGGCCCACCAGGGTGGCCGGGTTGGTCACCACCAGGCCGGCTTCCTTGAGGGCAATCAGGGCCAGAAACAGGCCGATGCCGGCGCTGATGGCCGAGCGCAGCGGCAGCGGAATGCTGTTGATGATCCATTCGCGGATGCGAAACACCGACAGGACAAAGAACAGCGTGGCCGAGATAAACACCGCGCCCAGCGCCACCTGCCAGCTGTGGCCCAGGTGCAGGACCACGGTGTAGGTGAAGAAGGCGTTGAGGCCCATGCCCGGCGCCAGGGCGATCGGGTAGTTGGCGATCAGGCCCATCACGGCCGAGCCGATGGCGGCGGCCAGGCAGGTGGCGACGAATACCGCGCCCTTGTCCATGCCGGTTTCGCCGAGGATCGCCGGGTTGACGAAGAGGATATACGCCATGGTCAGAAAAGTTGTCAGACCGGCCAGTATTTCGCGGCGCACGCTGGTCTTGTGCGCCTGCAGTTGGAACAGCTTTTCCAGCATGAAGAACTTCCTCAGGACGCCGCCGGCGCCGATGTTTGCTGCGTGATAGGCATGCCCGCCGACGCCAGTGATGCTGGCGCCAGACTTTGTCCGGGCGCAGAAGGCGCGCATCATAACAGCTCGCCCGAAGGCAGAGAATTTCCGCCGGGCGGAGGGTTGAATCTCTGCCTATGGTCAGAGGACGGAATTTATCCAAGGAGAAGCAACATGAGCGTACGCGCCCTGATTGCCGTCGCCGACGGCGTGGAAGAGCTGGAATGCGTGACCCTGATCGATGTGCTGCGCCGCGCCGAGGTGGAGGTGCTGGTGGCCAGCATTGAGGCGCGGCGCAGTGTCACCTGCGCCCACGGCACGCGCCTGACCGCCGATGCCATGCTGGTGGATGTGCTGGCCCAGGACTTTGATCTGATCGTGCTGCCCGGCGGCATGCCCGGCGCCCAGCGTCTGGCCGAGCATCAACCGCTGGCCGCGCGGGTGCAGCAGCAGGCGCAGGCGGGGCAGTTGTTCGCTGCCATCTGCGCCGCCCCGGCCCTGGCCCTGCAGGGCTACGGCGTGCTCAAGCAGCGGCGCATGACCTGCTACCCGGCCTTCAGTGATCGCCTCAGTGGTTGCACCTTTGTCGATCAGCCGGTGGTGGTGGATGGCAACTGCATCACCAGCCAGGGCCCAGGCACCGCCCTGGCGTTTGCCCTGAGCCTGGTCGAACAGCTCTGCGGCAAGGCCCGACGCCATGGGGTTGCCAAGGGTATGCTGCTGGAATAAGCCCTAATGCCGATCAGTTAAGAGGCTTGCCCGGAGCATTTACCGTACCCCTGGCACCAGAGGCGTAGCCGGATGCAATCCGGGGGCGGATTTGCAGGGCAACGGGCGTCCCGGATTGCATCCGGGCTACCAAAAGCCATTGCCTTGGCATAAGTGATCGGCATTAGCCGCCCCGCTGAGGATCAAACGCCTGGCGCTTATTTGATCGCCTTGAGAATCACGAACTTGGGGCTGGCGGCCACCTGTTCGACGCCGCGGAACAGGCGCTTGAGCTTGGCGTGGTAGCCGAGGTGGCGGTTGCCGACGATCCACAGTTCGCCGCCGCGCACCAGGGCGCTCTTGGCCTGGGTGAACATGCGCCAGGCGAGAAAGTCGCCGACCACCTGTTGCTGGTGGAACGGTGGATTGCACAGCACCAGCTCCAGTGACTCCGGCGCCTGTTCGGCCAGGCCATCACCGGCACGGACAGTGACCGGGCGCTCGCCCAGCGCCGCGCGCCAGTTTTCCGCGGCCGATTGCACGGCCATATAGGACTCGTCCACCAGGGTCAGCTCGTCCTGCGGGTTGGCCAGGGCGTGAACGATGCCCAGCACCCCGTTGCCACAGCCGAGATCCGCCACCCGCCGCGCGGTGAGACTTTTCGGCAGGTGCGGGAGCAAGGCGCGGGTGCCGATGTCCAGCCCTTCGCGGCAGAACAGGTTGGCGTGGTTGAGCAGTTGCAGCGGCGGTTGCTCCAGGCTGTAGCGGCTCGGGTAGGGCGAGGCTACGGCGGGCTTGGCGCTGGGCGTGGCGCTTAGCAGGCGGGCTTTTTTCACCGCCAGGGAGGCCTGCACCGGGCCGATGTAGCGCTCCAGCAGGTCACCGGCGGCGCGCGGTAAATGCTTGAGCATGGCCGCGGCGATTACCTGCGCGCCCGGCGCCAGTTGGCCGTGCAGGCGGATCAGTTGCTCCTCCAGCAGGGCCAGGGTCTTGGGCACGCGGATCAGTACCCAGTCAAATGGCCCCTCGGCTACCTGGCTGGCCGCGACGAAGGTCACCCCGCTGGCCGCTAGCTGGTTGTTTGCCAGGTTCTTCTGCAGGGCAAGATAGCCCAGGTGTGAGTCGCCGCTGCTGGTCACCTGGCAGTGCCCGACCAGGCTGGCGGCCAGGGCGCCGAAGCTGTCGTTGAGCAGCAGCACGCGGCTGTTGGCGTGCAGGCCCAGCCCATGCAGGTGCTTGAGCAGGTATTCGTCGGCGGCATCGAAGGCCTGCAGCGGTTCGTCCGGTTGGTGTGGCTGGCGGTGCAGGTCGAGCTGGGCGAAAGGCGTAGAAAATATAGGCATATGAACCGGCGGTGTTTGTGCGTGGCGCTTTGCGCGACACTGCACAGGGCAATGAGAGGACTGCAGTATGACCGTCAGTACACAGAAGTTCACCCGCCAGCAGTTGCTGAGCGTGCAACCCTGGTCAGCGACCCTGTTCAGCCTGCGCTGCACGCGCGATCCCGGTTTTCGTTTTCGCCCCGGCCAGTTCGCCCGCCTGGGCGTGCGCAAGGCCAGCGGCTCGATCATCTGGCGCGCCTACTCGCTGGTGTCGGCGCCCCATGATGAGTTTCTCGAATTCTTCTCCATCGTGGTGCCGGACGGCGAGTTCACCAGCGAGTTGAGCCGCCTGCAGGCGGGTGACGAGTTGCTGGTGGAGCAGCAGGCCTTCGGCTACCTGACCCTTGATCGCTTTGTCGATGGCCGCGACCTCTGGCTGCTGGCCAGCGGCACCGGGCTGGCGCCGTTTTTGTCGCTATTGCAGGACCCGGAGGTGTGGCAGCGCTTTGCCCGCATCGTGCTGGTGTACAGCGTGCGCAATCGCCAGGAGCTGGCCTATCAGGCGCTGATCGAGGGGCTGGCCCAGCGCGATTACCTGCAGGGCCTCGGCGCCCGGCTGGTGTACCTGCCGCTGGTCACCCGTGAGACGCTGCCCGGCGCCCTGCAGGGGCGGGTCACCACGCTGCTGGCCAATGGCGAGTTGGAGCGCGCCGCCGGGTTTGCCCTGGAGCCCGAGCAGAGCCGGGTGATGCTGTGCGGCAATCCGCAGATGATCGAGGACTGCCGCACGCTGTTAAAAGCCCGTGATCTGCAGCTCAGCCTGACTCGCCGTCCGGGCCAGGTGGCAGTAGAAAACTATTGGTGACGGTTGTGCCTGGCGCCTCGCTGGCTGCCCCGGCCATGGGCGCCACCAGCGGCAGTGACAGGCTGAAGCGGGTGCCCCAGTCCAGCTGACTGGCCACTGCGATGCTGCCGCCGAGCACGCCGCAGGCCAGGTTATGCACGATGTTCAGGCCCAGGCCGCTGCCACCCTGGCCGAGCTTGGTGGTGAAGAAGGGGTCGAAGATCCGTGGCAGGTTGTCCTCACTGATGCCGCGGCCATTGTCGGTGATGGTCAGATCGATCCAGCCGGGTTCGCTGGCGAAGGCCTGCACGCTGATCAGGCCTTGCTGACGACCGTCGAAGGCGTGCAGCAGGGCGTTGTTGATCAGGTTGACGAGGATCTGCCCGAGGGCGCCGGGGTAGCTGTCGAGGACGATGTCGGGGGCGATGTTGCTGTCGATCTGGTAGGGGGTCTTCTTCAGGGTCGGGCCCAGGGTGATCAGGATTTCACTGACCGCCTCGGCCAGGTTGAACTCGCGGCGCTGGGCGCTGGCCTGGTCGACGGCCACCTGCTTGAAGCTGGAGATCAGTTCGCTGGCGCGGCGCAGGTTGCGGATCAGGATGTCGGTGGCGGTCTGCGTGTCGCCGATAAACTGCTCAAGCATGGAGCGGCGCAGGTTGCCGGCGTTGACGGCGGCGAGCATCGCCTTGCTGTGGTCCTCGAGGGTGCTGGCGGCCATCACGCCGTTGCCGATCGGGGTGTTCAGTTCGTGGGCAATGCCGGCCACCAGGGCGCCCAGGGCGGCCAGTTTCTCGCTGCGCACCAGCTCGTTTTGCGCCTGCTGCAGGGTGGCCAGGGTCTGGTTCAGCTCCAGGTTGCTCTGGGTCAGGGCGTCGGTACGCAGCACGACCCGTTGCTCGAGGGTTTCATTGAGGTCGCGGTAGGCCAGTTCGGCCTTCTTCTGCTCGGTGAGGTCGACGTTCATGCACACAAACAACAGGCCGCCGCCGGGCGCCGGAATGCTGAAGGTGGTGCCCTGTACATACAGTTGCTGGCCGGCGGCATTGCGCACATCCGAGAGGTACGGGCCGAGCGCCACGCCCTTGGCGGCCTCGCGCAAGGTGGCGAGAAACAGGCGGGCCTGTTGCGGGTTGAGGAACAACTGGTCGAGGGTCTTGCCTAGGGCGTCCTGGCGGGCGATGCCGTAGAGGGTTTCGCTGGCGTGGTTCCACAGCAGCACGCGGCCCTCGGCGTCAAACCACTGCACGGCGACGTTGGGGGTGTTCTCCAGGGTCGCCAGCAGGCGGTCCTCGCTTTCGCGCAGGCTCTGGGCGGTGCTGGCCATGCGTTGCTCGCGCTCGACAATGGCGCCGACCATCTGCTCCAGGCTGCGCCGCAGGGTGTTCAGCTCGCGGATGTCGCTGTCGTTTAGTTCCAGGTCATAGCTGCCCTCGGCAATGGCGCTGACATGCTGGCTAAATTGGGAAATTTTCTGCGCCAGGGTCCAACTGGTGGTGCCGGCAATCGCCAGGGCAATCAGCAGGGCCAGGCCCAGGGACAACAGAATGCGCTGCCAGGCGGTGTTGATCGAGGCGTAGGCCGCGGCCACCGGCTGGGCCACCAGCACTTGCCAGTCCGGCCCCTCGACCCGTTGCGCAACGCCGATCAGGGCTTGGCCATCCAGCACAAAAGGGCTCGACTGGCCCTTGCCGCGCTGCAGCACCGGCAGGTTGCCGAGGTTGACCTGCTGGCCGGCCTGCACCGCCTCGGAGTTGGCCACCAGTTGGCTTTGCCGATCAAGCAGACGGATCTGCAGTTGATTGCTCAGGCTCAGCTGCCGCACCAGGGTCGGTAGCGGGTCGATCGCCACTTCGCCAACCAGGGTGCGCTGCCCGACCGGTTGCGCCAGGGCCACGGTCAGCCGCGAGCTGACCGTGGAGAGAAAGCTGTTGGACCAGAAACCGCGCCGCAAGCGATGGGCGCTGCGCACGAAGTCGCGGGCCGAGATGTCCAGGCCCAGCAGGTTTTGCCGTTGTTGGCGATGGTTGCTGGCCAGGCCGACGGCGCGAATCTGCCCAAACTCGTCGGTCAGGTAGAGGGCCGCGTAGAAGTTCGAGGTCTCGGCATAGGCATCCAGCAGCACCTGGATATGCGCCTGGTCGAGTTGGGTGGCGCGGGCAAACAACTGGCTGAGGGCGCTCAGTTCACGCTCGGCGATCTTGAAGTGGTGGCTGATCTGCTGCGCGGTCACCTCGGCGGCGCGCAACTGGCGAGTCTCCACATCGGCGCGCATCAAGGGCTCGTAATAGAAGCGAAACAGCAAGGCCACCAACAGGATCGGGATAAAGGCCACCAGGATAAAGCGGCTGGCCAGGGTCAGCAGCAGTGGCCGCGAGGCGTGGGCTTTATTCGGCATTGATGAAGCGCCCCTGGTGAACCCGCATCAGGTAAAAGCGGCTGGCCCCATCACCGAACTCGTCCAGCTCGATCGGCTGCTGCAGGCTGGCAAACTGGCGAATCCGTAGCAGGGTCTGCTTGAGCGACTCCTCGGCCTGGCGTTCGCGCAGGGCGGTCAGCAGCACCTGGGTGGCGTTGTAGGCGGTGACGGCGGCGGTATCGACCGGCTGACCGAAGCGTTGCCGGTAGGCCTGCTTGAAGGCGAGAAAACCCGGCGACTGATCGCTGAGGTCATAGGCCTGGCCGGTGATCACCCCTTCGACGGCGCGCCCGCCCATTTCCAGCAGGGTGTCGGCGGCCGCCCAGGCCGGGGTGGCCAGCACCAGTTGCGGATTGAGCTGGCGCAACTGGGTGGCCAGCAGGGCGGTGTCCAGGGCGTTGCTGATCAGCACCACGGCCCGCGGTTGATCGCTCAGGGCTTGCCGGGCCAGGGCGGCAAAGTCGGTTTGTGGGTCGCGGGTAAAGGCGATGGTCTGGCCGATGCGCCCGCCCTCGCCGGCGTAGTAACCCTGGAAGGCGGCCAGCCAGGGCCGGGTAAAGGTGTGATTGCGCTCCTCGATCAGCACGCTCACCCGGTCGATGCCCAGGTGCTGCTGCAGATGCCGGGCGATGCCCTGGGCATCCGGGCTGGTGTGGCTGAGGATGCGGAAGAACTGGTCGTCGCGCCCGGCCAGCAGCGGGCTCAGGGGCGTGCCGCCCATCAGCAGAATGCCGGCCGCGGTGAACTGCGGTGCCAGTTGTTCGGCGATCAGGCTGGTCATCGGGCCGAAGGCTGCATCGACCTTGGCCTTGATCAGTTCGCTGGCGGCGCGGCCGGCCTGCTCCGGGTTGAAGCCGTCATCGCGCTGCAGCAGTTCGATTTGCCGGCCGTGGATGCCGCCGGCGGCGTTGGCTTGCTCCACCGCCAGTTGCATGCCGTTGCGCCCGGCAATTCCGAGGCTGGAGGTGGGCCCGCTGGTGTCAACGATCACCCCCAGGCGGATCGGCGGCAATGCCTGCTCGGCGCTGGGTTCGCAGCCGCCCAGGCCCAGACTGGCGAGCAGCAGCAGGATAACTCTGGATTTAGTGGGCATTAATGAACTCGCCATTGCGGATCAGGGTCAGGTAGGTATGGCTGCGCGTATCGCCGAAGTCGTCAAAGTGGATCGGGCCAAGCAGGCCGGGGTAGTCGCGCTGGCGCAGCAGGGTCTGTTTCAGCGACTCGCCGGGTTGCTGTGCGCTCAGTGCCTGCAGCACCACTTGAGCGGCGTTATAGGCCACGAGCGCCGGGTAGCCGGGGTCGTGCTGAAAGCGTTGTCGATAGGCTGTGCGAAAAGCCATAAACGCAGGTGTCTGGCTGTGTTGGTCGAGGTAGTTGGGAACCACCACGCCCTCCACGGCGCGCCCGCCCAGCTCGATCAGCTCGCCGGTGCCGGCCCATTCCGAGGTTGCCAGCAGCAAGTCGGGTTGTTGTTGGCGCAACTGATTGCACAGCAAGGCGGCATCCAGGGCGCTGGTGATCAGTACCAGCGCGTGCGGCTGGCCGCTGCGGGCACTGTTGGCGAGGCTGACAAAGTCGGTTTGGGCGCTTGAGGTGTAGTGCTGGACATGGCCGATGCGTCCGCCAAGGCTCTGGAAGTGACGGCTGAAATCGTCCTGCCAAGACTTGCTATAGGCTTGGTTGCGTAAATCAACCGCGAGGTTCACCAGGCGAATGGCACGCTTGTCATACAGGTAGTTGGCCATGATGGCGGCGTGTTGCGCCGTGCTGCCGATGGTGCGGAAGAACTGATCATCCACTCCCGCCAGGGCCTGGGTGGTGACGGTGCCAGCCATCATCAGCACGCCGGCACGGGTGGCCAGCGGGGCACTGGCCACCGCCACGGTGCTGGTCATCGGGCCAAGAATGGCGGCCACCTGGGCGTCGATCAGTTGCTGAGTCGCGCGCTGACCCTGTTCGGGGTCGAGTTGGTCATCTTTGATCAGCAGCTCAATGCTGCGCCCGCGAACGCCGCCTTGGGCATTGGCCTGTTCGATGGCCAGTTGCACGCCATTGCGTCCGGAGCTACCCAGGTCGGCATTGGCCCCGGAGATGCCGCCGATAAAGCCCAGACGTATTGGCGGCGGTGCGTCACAGGCGCCCAGGGCCAGCAGGGCAAGGGTTAAACAGGCAAGCCGGAATGGGCCCATGGGCAGCTCCCGTCTCAGTGCGTGTGCAGGTGATCGAGCAGCGCCGCGAGCTCCAGGGGTTTGGCGAACAGATAACCCTGGCCATCATGGCAACCCAGGCCGGTGAGAATCTGGGCCTGGCTTTCTTGCTCGATGCCCTCGGCAATCAGCTCCAGTTGCAGGCTCTGGCCGAGCTGGATGATGGTCTCGACGATGCGCCGACTGCCGGCGCTCTGCTCCATCTGGCGGACGAAGCTGATGTCGATTTTCAGCCGATCGACGTTGAGTTGCTCCAGGTAGCTGAGCGATGAGAAACCGGTGCCGAAGTCGTCCACGGCAATGCAGATGCCGCGCGACTTGATCTGGTTCAGCAGGGCGATCATAAAGCCGGCATCGAGCATGGCCACCGACTCGGTGATTTCCAGCTCCAGCAGGCGTGGGTCAATGGCGCTTTCCGCCAGGGTGCGGTCGAGCATTTCAAGGAAGTTGGGCTGGCGGAACTGCATCACCGAGACGTTTACCGCCATGCGCAGCGGCTGCGGGCTCTGCTGGTTGATCCGCTGCAGGTCGTGGCAGGCGCTGCGCAGCACCCATTCGCCGAGGCTGATGATCAGCCCGGAGCTTTCCGCCAGGGGGATGAACTGGGTCGGCGAGATAAAGCTGCCGTCATCGTTGCGCCAGCGCAGCAGGGCCTCGACGCCGATCAACTGGCGATCGCTGAGGCGCACTTGCGGCTGGTAAACGACAAACAGGCGTTCGCGCTCGAAGGCGCTGCGCAGCTCTTGCAGCAGGCGCACGCGGGCGCGGGTTTCAAACTCCATGTCGCGGCTGAAATGGCTGATCCCGCCGCGGCGGTGCTGTTTGCCGTGCTTGAGGGCGATATTGGCGGCTTTCAGGGCATCGCTGCCGTCGCCGTCGATCTGGTCCAGGCAGGCCAGGCCGATGGTCGCGGTGAGGTTCTGCTGCAGTTGCTCGAGACACAGCGGCTGGCGCAGCAGGTTGTTGAGCGCCTCGGGGTTGAGGGCCGTGCTGCTGGCGAGGATGCCAAACACATCGCCCGCCACCCTGGCCAGCAGGGTGGCGCCGGGCAGTTGCTGGCGCAGGCGCTCGGCCACGGCCTGGAGCAGGTGGTCGCCATGCTGGTGGCCGAGGGTGTCATTGAGTTCGGAGAAACCGTCGATGTCGATCAGCGCCAGGGTGGTGGCGCTGCGTGGCTGGTTGCCGAGCGCGCGATCGAGGGCGTGGACAAAGGCCAGGCGGTTGGGGATGCGCAGCAACTGATCGTTGTAGGCGTGATCCTTGAGCTGGGTGAGCAACTGGACGTTGTCGAGGGTGACGATGATGTTGCTGCAGAACACCTCAAGCAATTGTCGGTCGAGCTCGCCCAGGGGCTTTTCGGTTTGCAGGTAGGCGGCCATGTCGTGGTTGTGCTGGCCGGGGAAGAACAGCGTGGTCGAATGGTTGCCGTAGTGGTTGCAGCGCTCGCGCAGGGTCTGGTTGAGGGCCTGGGCAATGCCGGTGTTGGGCAGCGTGTCGAGGTGCTGGTTGATGCAATCGGTGAGGCTGCCGGCGGCGGCCACGATCAACGCCTGGGCGTTGCCGCCGCGCTGGTCGTAGGCGCAGACCACGCCCTCGGGCGGCAGGCCGAACAGACCGCAGATCTGGGTGATGATCCCGGCGGCGAACTCGCTCACGCCCTGGCGCGCGAGCAACTGGCTACTGGCGCGGATCACCATGCCCAGGCCGCGGCGGCTGGCGTT
>DAITLT010000087.1:0-11433 GCA_036835505.1 Pseudomonas sp. | reverse complement strand
TGCTCCTGGCGCAGCTCCTTGATCAGCACGCTCATGGTCGCCAGCGGCGTGCCCAGCTCATGGGCGGCACCGGCGGCCTGGGTGGCCACGGCAAGCAACTGCTGATCGCGCATGGCCTCCTCGCGCCGCTCGGCCTGCAGTTGGTCCTGACGGCGCAGGGCACCGGCCATCTTGACCACAAAGAAGGTAATAAAGGCCGCCGACAGGGCAAAGTTCAGCCACATGCCGAACAGATGCAGGCTGATCAGCGTGGCCTCATGCTCGACACCTTGCAGCGCCAGGGGGTGATACCAGATCAACAGGCCGGTGTAGCCGCTCAGCGCCAGCCCGCTCAGGGCCATCGAGTACAGCCACGGCAAGGTCGCCGCGGCGATGGTCAGGGGCACCAGGTAATAGGACACAAAGGGATTGGTCGAGCCGCCGGCGAAAAACAGCAGCACGCTATGGATGATCAGGTCGCAGGCCAGTTGCAGGGCATATTCCTGCTCGGTCACCGGCCAGCGTCCTTGCAGGCGCAGGCCGGTAAGGATGCACAGCAGGGCCGAGACACTCAGGGTCATGCTCAGCGGCAACCAGGGCAGCGGCAGCAAGTTCGACAGATACGCGAAGCTCACCGAGCCGGCCTGGGCGATCAGCACCAGAATGCGGATCAGCGTCAGGCGCCATAGATTTTGCCGACTTGCGGACAACAGCTGCGTGGGGGCGTGCATGAATCCTCCGGGTGCTCCGCGCCAGAGCTCGCCGAGTATACCCAAGGCGCCGCTATTACGGGGCTTTGCGCGCTGCGCCGCGACAACTCGACGCAGCCAAAACAAGCGATAAGCTGAACAGGCGGTCAACCCAGGAACCCCGCCCCGGCCGCGCGGTCAGAATAGGGCACCTGCCTACAAGGAATCCCCATGCGCAACCCAAGCCATAGCGTCAGCGCCCTCAGCCTAAGCCTTCTCGCCCTGGTCAGTCAGCCGTTGCTGGCCGAGCCTGGCCACTACAACCAGGTGGCCCTGCGCGCCGAGGTCAGCCAGGAAGTCGCCCACGACCTGATGCAGGTCAGCCTGTACAGCGAAGCCCAAGATAAGGACCCGGCCAAGCTGGCGGCCCAGATCACCCAGACCATCAACCAGGCCCTGACCCAGGCCCGCGCCAGCCAGGGCGTCACCGTCAGCCTCGGCAACCGCAACAGCTACCCGATCTACGGCGGCGACAACCGCAAGATCAGCGCCTGGCGCGAACGGGCCGAGCTGCGCCTGGAAAGCGCCGACTTTGCCGCCCTGTCGCAGCTCACCGGGCAACTGCTGGAGCACCTGAAGATCGGCAATATGAGCTTCAGCATCGCCAGCGCCACCCAGAAGAACAGCGAGGACGCCCTGCTCCAGGACGCCATCAACGCCTTCAAGGCCCGCGCCCAACTGGCCACCAGCGCCCTCGGCGGCAAGGACTACAAACTGGTCAGCCTGAGCCTCAACGGTGGCGGCTTCCAACCGCCGATGCCGATGCGCATGGGCGCGATGAAGAGCATGGCCATGGCCGACGCCGCTCCCACCCCGGAAATCGAAGCCGGTAGCAGCCAGGTCAGCGTCAGCGCCGAGGGCGTGATCGAAGTCTTGTTGCCATAGAACCGTCAACAGGCCTGCCGCCTCAGCCGCGAAAGAAGCGATAAAACTCGCCCAGTTCAGCCTGCGCATCACTCAGGCTGACCGCGGTAAAGCGCAGCTCCTGGTGCGCCGGGCACTGGGCCAGGCGCGGCAGATCAAGCGGATGCAACCAGCCGAGCAGCGGGTAGCCGCCCATGGTCTGGCGATCGGCCAGGAGGATGATCGGCTGGCCATCGGCCGGCACCTGGATCGCCCCGCTACTCACCCCTTGCGACCATTGCCGCGCCGGGGCCGGCACCGTCAGCGCCGCGCCATACAGCCGCGCGCCCATCCGATCGGCTTGCGGGCTGAGGTGCCAGGGCTGGGCGAAGAAGCCTTGCAGCTGATCCTCGCTAAAACTCAGGGCGTCGCCGCCGGTGATTACCCGCAGCAGGGGCCGGGCCTGATAGTCCGGCACATAGGCCCAGGGCACGCTGGCCACGCCAGGCAAGTGGGCCGCCGCGCAGCCCAGCCAGTCGCCCGCCTGCAGGGCCCGGCCATCGCCATGTAAACCGCCCAGGCCATCACGCTGCTGGGTGGCGACGCTACCCAGTTGCGCCCGCCCGTGAAAACCACCGACCACCGCCAGGTAGGCGCGTTGACCGCTACGGGCATAGCCCAACTGCAGTTGCTGGCCGGCACGCACGGCAAAGCGTGACCAATTGGCCTGAGGCACGCCATCGACTTCGACGGCCAGCTCGGCGCCACACACCGCCAGCCAGGTCGCAACCCGGCTGTGCAGGCGTAAACCACCCAGGGCGACCTCCAGCAGCGGAGTGCCCCAGGGGTTGCCGAGCAGGCGATTGGCCCAGGCTGCGGCCTGCATATCCAGCGGCCCGGCAGGCGACACGCCGAGGTGCTGCCAGCCCAGACGCCCGGCGTCCTGCAACAGGCTCAAAGGGCCAGGCTGCAGCACCTCGAAGCCGCTCATAGCCTGCCGCCCTCGGCCAGATAGGTGAGCCGGTCGATGGGCACAAAACGCACCCGCTCGCCCAGGGCCAAACGACAGGGCTGGGCGGCCTGCCAGTCAAACAAGCGCCACGGACAACGCCCAAGCAAGTGCCAGCCGCCGGGCGAGGCCTGGGGATAGATCGCCGTTTGCCGCTCGGCAATCGCCAGGCTGCCGGCCGGCACATGGGTGCGCGGGGTGCTGCGCCGGGGCAATACCAGACGCCCATCCAGCTCGCTCAGGTAGGCAAACCCCGGCGCAAAACCGATGGCGCCGACCCGATATTCGACGCCGCTGTGTGCGCCGATCACCTCACTCACGCTCAGCGCACAGGCCGCGGCGACGGCGGCCAGATCCTCGCCGGCATACCAGATCGGCAGTTCCAGCAAAGGCGTCGGCGCGAACTGCGGCGCCTCGACCAACCAGGCCTCAAGCAGCGGCGTGAGCTGCTGCACCAACTGCGGATGACTGATGCGTAGCAGGTCGTAATGCACCAACAGGCTGGTCCAGGCCGGCACCAGATCAACCAGCGCAGGCCCCAGTTGCTGGCGAATGCGCTCGGCCAGCACGGCAATACGCACCGCCAACTGGGCATCCGGCTGTTCGGCCAGAACCAGCAGCAGCGCCTCGGCGCCGGCCGGTTCGATACGGATCACTGCCCATCCAGCAGGGCGCGCAGGCGCCGCAGCACCGCCAGCGACTGGGGATTGTCACCGTGGACGCAGAGGCTGTCGGCATGCAGTTGCAGAGCTTGCCCATGTATATCGGCAAACGCCTGGCCGGTGGCCAGCGCCAGGGCCTGAGCAAGGATCTGCTCACTGTGCTGATACACCGCCCCGGCCTGGCTGCGCGGCAGCAGTTGGCCATCGGCCTGGTAGGCGCGGTCGGCAAAGGCTTCGAACAACAGCGGCACCCCGGCCGCCGCGGCCAGACGCTGCTCGCGACGATTGTCGGCCAGCGCCAGCACCATCAAGGGCAAGCCCGGCCGATAGCAGGCGCAGGCCGCCAGCACGGCCGCGAACAACTCGTCGCTGCAGAGCAGGTCGTGGTACAGGGCACCATGGGGCTTGACGTAGGCCAGTTGGGTGCCGGCCGCGCGGCAGAAGGCATCCAGCGCACCCAGCTGATACAGCACCAGGGCCTGCACCTCCTCGGCCGAACAGGCCAGGTGGCGACGGCCGAAGCCTTGCAGGTCGGGATAGGCCGGATGGGCGCCGATGCTCACCCCATGGCGCACCGCCAGGGCCACGCTGCGTTGGATGGTCAGCGGGTCGCCGGCATGAAAACCACAGGCCAGGTTGGCTTGATCGATCAACGGCATGGCATGGGCATCGTCACCCATTTGCCAGGCGCCGAAGCTCTCGCCCATGTCGCAATTCAACAGGATTCTATTCATCCGCCAAGCTTAGTGGGGCAACGCCAAGCCGGGAAGCGCCCAACCGGACAAATGCCGGCGCAGGCGCTTAAAGGCTTCGCGGCTAAAGCCGCTGCCACGGATTTAGCCGACCGAGTCAACCTCGTAGCCCGGATGCAATCCGGGGCATGCAGGCGACATTGGTCACCCGGATTGCATCCGGGCTACGGGCTAGCCACGCAGTGCGCTGCCGTAGGATGGGTGGAGCGCAGCGATACCCATCCTACCAATGACCGCGCCTACGCTAGCCGTGTACCGACTCAGTAGACATCGCGCCGGTAGCGGCCTTGTTCTATCAGCGCCTCGACCCGAGCAGCGCCCAGCACCTCGCGCAATACCGCATCCACCCCGCCGGCCATGCCGTCGAGGCTGCCGCAGACGTAGATCGCCGCGCCTTCGGCTACCCAGTTGCGCAGGTGTTCGGCGGCCATGCGCAGGCGGTCCTGCACATACAGCTTGGCGGCCTGGTCGCGGGAAAACGCCAGGTCCAGGCGCGCCAGCTCACCACTGGCCTGCCAGCCGCCCAGCTCCTCACGGCAGTAGAAGTCGTGGGCGGCATTGCGCTCACCGAACAGCAGCCAGTTGCGCAAATGCCCGGCGCCGATGCGCTGTTTGAGCAGGCTGCGCAGGCCGGCCAGGCCGGTGCCATTGCCGATCAGGATCAGCGGGCAATCGGCCTCAGGGGCGTGGAAGCCGGAGTTGCGCCGCAGACGTGCCAGCAGTGGTTGCTGCAGCGCGGCGCCATCGGTCAGCCAGCCGGAACCCAGGCCCAGGCTACCGTCTGGATGACGCTCCTGGCGCACCAGCAACTCCAGCACGCCATCTGCAGGCAGCGAGGCAATCGAATACTCACGCACCGGCGCTTCGGCAAGGTTGCCCGGCAGCACTTCGAGCAGGTCACCGGCCTGCCAGTCGGCGGCGCTCGGCGGCTGCAGGCGCAGGAGAAAGGTCGGCGCGCCGCTACTGCCGGGGTTCAGGCATCGACGATCGAGCAGGCGCCACTCAGCGAACGGCTGCTCGGCCATGGCTGGCAGCGGTGCGCCGGTCAAACCGCTGAGTTGCTGCTGCCAGTGCGCCAGGGCGACGGCGTCGCCGTTGTCCACCTCTACCGGGCTGAACAGGCTGTTGGCGCCCTGCTGTTGCAACCAGTCGTGCAGGCGCCGGGCAAAACCACAGAACTGTTGATACTGCCGATCACCGAGGGCCAGCACCGCGTAACTCAGCTCGCCCAGGGCCAGCTCGCCGGCCAGCAGCTTGCGCTCGAATCCACGGGCATTGTCCGGCGCCTCGCCATCACCGAAGGTGCTGACCACAAACAGCGCGCGGCTGGCCTGGCGCAGCGCCTGGGCATCCACCCGCGCCAACGGCTGCACCTGCACCGCGATGCCGGCAGCCTGCAACTGCCCGGCCGTGCGCCAGGCCAGTTGCTCGGCCAGGCCACTCTGGCTGGCAAAACCGACCAGCCAATGCTGGCCCTCGGTGGAGACGCCCAGGGCGCCGCGAGCCCGTTTGATCGCACGCTTTTTGCCCCGCCGATCGAGGTACAGCAGCCAGCCGGTGATGGCGAACAGCGGCATGCCGAGGCTGGCCAGGGCCATCAGGATGCGTCCGGGCAGGCCGAAGTAGTCACCCACGTGCAGGGCATAGACGCTGGCGAGCAACTGGGCGCCGAAAGGTTTGTCGGCATAGCGCTCATGGCGCTGCACCTGGCCGCTCAACGGGTCGAGCGTCAACTGATTAAGGGCGCGCGGATGCTCGGCATCCTTGAGCAGGTAGAACACCGCGGCCGGCTGCCCGGCCACCGGTGGCAGGCGCAGGTTCCAGGCCACCAACTGCGGCCCGGCGGCGGCTTGCAGGCTGCTCCACAGGGCGTGGTAGTCAACGCTCGGCGGCGGCCCCTGGGGCGCCTCCCCCGGACGACCACGGCGCTCTCCCGGCTTGCCGCCCTGCTGGCCGGCCGGGGCGTCACTGAGCAGTTGAGTCAGGCCGTCGCGATACCAACCGTAAGACCAATACAGGCCGGTGAGGCTGGCGCACAGGTAGAACGCCAGGCACCAGGTGCCGGCCACGGCATGCAGGTCCCAGTTGAAGGCGCGGCCTTTTTTCGCCCAGTCCAGGGTCAGCCAGGCGCGCCAGTTCAGCGCCTGGCGCGGCCAGCGCAGGTACAGCCCGGAGAGGCAGAAGAACACCAGCGCCAGGGTGCTGGCGGCGGTGATCTGCTGACCCGTCTCGCCCATGGCCAGGAAGCGGTGCAACTGCAGCATCAGGTCGAAGAAGGCCTTGCCGCTGGGCTCGGCCAGCAGCTCGCCGCTGTAGGGATCGAAGAAGCGCATCGGCCCACGCCGCTCACCGGGCTTGGGGATGAAGAACACCCGTGCGGCGCTGTCGGCACGGGTATCGACCCACAGGCCACTGACCGTCTGACCGGCCGCGGCCTCGATGCTGCTCACCTGCTCGGCCGGCGCCAGGATGCCCGACTCGCGCACCTCGACCTTGAGCACCTCGGGGTTGAGGGCGGCCATGATCTCGCCTTCGAAGGCGTACAGCGCGCCGGTCACGCCCATCAGGGCCAGCACCAGGCCGGCGCTGATACCGAACAACCAGTGCAGTTGAAACAGGACTTTCTTGAACACGGAAAACACCTTGATCAGTGGGCCAGGCCCAGGACGGGGCACAGTCTAGATGCGAAGCGTTTGCATCCAATGCGGTTTTACCCAGCCTTTACCTTCAGGCCCAAGCCCTGCACCAACCCCCTGGATGGTGCTCGCGCAGGCTGTGCAGCCGACGGCCGGCCGGGGTTAGGCGGGCTGCAGCAGCTCGGGACCTATATCCGCCAATTCGCGGCAGCCACACAGGGCCATGGCCACTTCCAGCTCCTCGCGCAGCAGCTTGAGCAGGTGTGCCACACCCAGGGCACCGGCGGTGGCCAGGGCATGGATATAGGGTCGGCCGATCAGCACCGCATCGGCGCCCAGGGCGATGGCCTTGAGCACATCGGTGCCGCGGCGAATACCGCCATCCACCAGCAGCACGGCGTCTGGCCCGACAGCCTGACGAATGGCCGCAAGCATCTTCACGGCCGGCAACTGGCTGTCCAGCACCCGGCCGCCGTGGTTGGAGACGATCACCCCGGCGGCGCCGGCCTGCATCGCCAACTGCGCATCCTGGGGATGCAGGATGCCCTTGAGCAGCACCGGCAGCCGGCTGTGTCGGCACAGCCAGGCCACATCGGCCCAGTGCGGCGCCAGCGCCAGCAAGCCATCAAACACCGCACTACCCCCCACGGACAGCGCCGGCAGTTCCGCCGGCGCGGCGATATTCACGGCGCTAATCCCGGCCGGCAGATGAAAGCCAGCCCGCTGCTCGCGGTTACGCATCCCGGCCACCGGCGCATCCACCGTCAGCACCAGGGCCTTGTAGCCAGCCGCAGCGGCGCGCTCGGCCAGGGCCAGGGTGCGTGCGCCATCGCCCTGCCAATACAGCTGAAACCACAATGGCCCTGTGCCCGCCTCGGCCACCGCCTCCAGCGGCGTCGAGGCATAGGCACTGAGCACCGCCGCGCCGCCCATCACCCCAGCCGCCAGGGCCATGGCCCGCTCGCCCTCAGGATGAAACATCTGCTGATAGGCCACCGGCGCCAGCAGGATCGGGTGTTGCAGGGTGTCGCCCAGCAGTTGGCAACGGCTGTGTCCGCCGCGCAGGTCGCGCAGCAGGCGCGGCAGCAGCGCCCAGTCCTGCCAGGCATTCAGGTTGGCCTGGCAAGTCAGCTCGTCCGCCGCCCCGCCCTCCAGATACGCCAGGGCATTGGCATCCAGGCGCGACCGGGCATAGCGCTGGTAATCGGCGGCGGCGACCAGATCAGCAGCCAGCACATCGAGGGGCGGCAGCCGGTCCATGTTCACTCGCCCCACTGACGCAGCAGGTTGTGGTAGGTACTGGTCAGGCCGAGCACCTCTTCGCTGTCGCCCAATTGGCCGCGCAGCTTGAGAATGTTCATGTCCAGGTCGAACAGTTGCTTGCGCTGCCAGGCATCGCGCACCCAGCTCTGGCTCCACAGAAACGCCGCCACCCGCGCCCCGGCCGTGACCGGCTCGACCCGGTGCAGGCTGGTGGCCGGATAGACGATGGCATCACCGGCCGCCAGCTTGACCTCGTGCTCACCGTAGGTGTCTTCGACGATCAGCTCGCCGCCCTCATATTCCTCAGGCTCGCTGAGAAACACCGTGGTCGACACATCGGTGCGCACCTGCAGGCCGCTGAAACGGTCGCGCTGCAAGGCGTTATCGACATGCTTGCCATACTCGCCGCCGGCCTCGTAACGGTTAAACATCGGCGGCAGCATGTGCCGCGGCAACACCGCCGAGACAAACAGCGGATGCCGCGCCAGGGCGTCGGCGACCCGCTGCGAGAGCGCGGCAAAGGCCGGCGAAGCCGGTGGGAACTGCAGGTTGTGCTTAAAGTTGACGGCTTGGGCGCCGGAGGTTTGCGCACCATCCACCCAGGCATGGCTGGCCAGTTCGGCGCGCAAGCTGGCCACTTCGGCCGGGCTCAGGACGTTGGGAATATGTAACAACATCGCATGCACTCCTGGCCCGCCGCAGACGCCTGCAGTTGCGCAGGGCCTGGGCAAGCCGCAAGGGGATTAGAAACTGAGTTCGCTGGTCAGCATCGCCGAACGCGGCGCACCCAGACGCATCCGCGCACCACTGTTGTTCAACGACTCGATGTATTCCTCGTCGAACAGGTTGTAGACGTTCAGACGCAGGTTGAGGTTGTCGCTGACGCGGTAGGCCGCCATGGCATCGGCCACCCAGTAGGATGGGATTTGCGGCATGTTCTGGGTGCCGGAATCAACCCCCGAAACGACATAGCGATCCTGCTCGGAGACATAGCGCGCCCCGCCGCCCAGAGTCAGGTCGTCCAGGGTGTAGGAGGTCCACAGGGTCGCGGTGAGATCCGGCGACCAGCGCACGCCCGAGGTCTTCGAGACACCGTTGGTCGTGCTGAAACTGGCCTGATCAACCTGCTTGGTCTCCATATGGGCGATGCCCGCGGAAACCTGCCAGAAGTTGGTGAGTTGGCCGACCACTCCCAGTTCGACGCCGTCCACCTGAGTCTTGCCTTCCTGGAAATAGACCTGGCTGACCGAGTCGTAGGAGACCTGGTTTTCGTTCTCGGTACGGTAGGCCGCCAGGGTCACGTTAAGGCGTTCATCGAGCAGGTCCCACTTGGTACCCAGTTCAACGTGCTTGGTTTCCTGCGGCTCCAGATCCGGGTTATCCGCCGAGTTGGCACTGCTCGACAGCGAGAAGTTGCCGCTACCCGGCGGCGTCTGCGAGTTGGCGTAGGCCAGGTAGATGCTGCCGTTTTCCAGCGGCTTGAACACCAGGCCGGCATTCCAACTGGTCAGGTTGTCCGAGGCGTTCAGGCTATAGGGGGTCAGCAGGTAATCGTTGCTGGCTGGCGTGGCGGCGATGGGCACCAACGCTGCACCGTCGCTCTCGGTCGTGTAGTGCTCGTAACGCATGCCGGCGTTGACCGACCACTGCTCGTCCAGATGCAGGGTATCAAAGGCGTAGAGAGCCGCAGTCTCGGTCTTGCCATCGACAAAAACGCCATTCTTGTAGGGCCGACCGAGGAACTGATTGGCATCCGGGTCGTACAAATTGGCCGCGGGAATCGTAACAGCGCTATAGGTCACGCCATCGATAACCTGCAACGCCGTGGCGCCATTCTCGGTTCGCTGCTTCTCGCTCATCAACTCCATGCCGGCGGACAGGTCGTTGCGCAGGCCGAAGGTCATAAATTCGCTGGTCAGGTTGGTCTGGTTGGCAAGAATCTCATTCTGCTGATCAAGCAACTGACGCGAGCGAGCCACCGTCCAGCTGTCCGGGTCAGCCGAAGGGGCGGCCATGGCATTGATCCCCGTCAGAATTCGATCGTTATCGCTGACGCCCCAGCGGGAGATGTTGCGGATAGTGGTGACGTCGTTGAGGTCGTGCTCCAGCTTGAGCGACAGCATGTCCGCATCAATACGCTCGTAGTCATTCTTGGAGCCGTAGAAGTTCTGCGCATCAACCTTGCCGCCAGAATTCAGGCGCGCGGCCTGGGTTGCGTTACTCAAGGTGCTTTTGAAACCTTGCATACCAATGGTCGGTGTGCCGCCATCTGGGGTGTTGTCCTGGTGTACATGCTGGCTATACACATACACACGCGTCGCAGTATCCAGGCCAAAGGCAATCGATGGGGCTACGCCGTAGCTGCTGTTATCGACGTAATCACGACCATCTACATCGCCATCGCGGCGCATCAGGTTGAGACGCAGGGCAGAGTTGTCGCTCAGTTGCTGATTGATGTCGGCCGTCAGATTGCTCTTGTCTGAGGTGCCGTAGCCGACAGTCGTGAACACCTCGTTATCCAGGGTCGGCAACTTGGAAATCAAGTTGATATAGCCCGACGATGCGCCACGGCCAATATCGGAACCGGCGGCGCCCTTGACCACTTCAACCTGCTCCAGGTTGAACACGTCGCGGCTGATCGCGCCGAGGTCGCGCACGCCATCGACGAAGGTGGCGTTCTGGGTGGAGAACCCGCGCATGGTGAAGGTATCGCCGGCCGAGGTGTTGCCGTTCTCGCCCAGCTGCATGGTGATGCCGGGGGTGTTGCGCAGCGCTTCCATCAAGCTGTTGGCGCCCTGCTCGCGCAGCACTTCCTTCTTGATCACCTGCACGGTCTTGGGCGTGTCCAGCAGGGCCTCGGTCATCTTGGCATTGGCACTGCGCTTGGCCTTGTACGGCACTTCACGCTCGGCGGTGGAGGTCACATTGGTACCCGGCAGGCTCAGCCCGGCCTGGCTGGCATCGCCCTGAGCGGCCATGCCCATGGCCGGAATGGCGGCGGCGATCAGGGTCGCGAGGTGGCAGGTCTGGTGATGTTTGCGGCTGCGAATGGACATGTATTTCCCCAACTCAAAACGAGAGAAAGCCTCTACCGCACCCCGGTCTTGGAATGCCGAGTGTGCGTTGGCAAAGTGCCGGAAGCGTGAAGCGGCGCGAATGCTAAACATTATCATTAGCTATCGCAACAAATGATCATCCGCCTTTAGGAAATAATGCTATTTGCAGGCGCGCAGACAGTGCCAACCCTCCCGGCCTAATGCCGATCACTTAAGCCAAGGGAATGGCTTTTGCTAGCCCGGATGGAATCCGGGGCGCTGGTTGCCCTGCAAATCCGCCCCCGGATTGCACTGGGCTACGCCTCTGGCGCCTGGGGTACGGTAAATGCTCCGGGCGAGCCTCTTAACTGATCGGCATTAGCCTCCCGGCCTGGTTTTTCGCCAGACGTAGAAAAGCCAAAACCCCAGCAAGCTGGGGTTTTGGGCGTAACCAGGCGGCTGCTGGGCTTACAGGAAGAACGACTTCAGCGGCGGGAAGCCATTG
>DAITLT010000086.1:0-11666 GCA_036835505.1 Pseudomonas sp. | reverse complement strand
CCTCGCGCAAAAACAGGCTCCGGCGCGGCCGCGAATGAAACGGGAACAGACCCTAACAACCTCTCGGCGGCGACTTGCGCAATCCGGCGAAACCATCAGTTAAACTTGCCACTCCCCATGGATGATTGAGTCGCGCCGCATGCACCCACTTCGCTGGTTGCTCTGTGTCTTCGCCCTGAGCCTGCCGCTGACTCTGCAGGCAGCCGCCTTGCAGCTGTACACCGAAGACTACCCGCCGCTGAACTTCAACCGCGATGGCAAGCCGGCGGGACTGGGCGTCGAGGTGGTGGAAGAACTGCTCAAGCGCACCGGCCACACGGCCACGATCAGCGTCGTGCCCTGGGCCCGCGGCTACCAGAATACCCTCAGCGAGCCCAACAGCGGCCTGTTCGTCACCATGCGCACCGCAGAGCGGGAAAAGCTCTTCAAGTGGGTCGGCCCGATTGCCGTCGCGGTCACCAGCTTCTACGCGCTCAAGGGCTCGGGCCTGAGCATCCGCAGCCTCGACGACGCCCGCCAGCTCGGTACCATCGCCGTGCCACGCCAGTGGTACAGCTACCAGACCCTGCAGACCAAGGGCCTGAGCAATCTCTACGGGGTGCTCGGCCCCAAGCAGATGATGACCATGCTGCGCCACCGCCGCGTGCCTCTGGTGGTGGCCGATAACCTGACCCTGCCTGACCTGCTGGCCCTCGGTGGCCTGAAAACCGCAGAGGTCGAGGCACTGCACAGTTTCTTGCGCAGCTACGCCTACATTGCCTTTTCCCCGGACACCGACGATGCGCTAATTCGTCAGTGGCAAGCCAGCCTCGAGCAGATGAAGGCCGACGGCAGTTTCAGCGCCATCTACCAGCGCTGGCTGCCCGGCCAGGAAATCCCCCTCAAGCCGGCCCCAGAGACAGCAATCCGGCCATAAGCAGCGCCAGCCCATCGTTACGTGATCACCGCGCATGCCCTCAAGGTGGCGCAACTACAAGCGCCGGCTGACACCTCAGCAGCACTGCTCGGTTAGCTGATCAACAGCCACAGCCTGGCCAGCGCCAGCCTAACCCCACGCCACGGGCGCTAAGGGCCACGGCCAGGCGGACGCACAGGCAAGAGCCATTGGCGCTTTGTATATCGCCAAAGAGTCTCAGCCCTGCGCGTCATACAGCCACACTCAAGACGTGTATCCCCAGCGGCATAACCAAGCAGTAGGGAGCGCTCCATGAACGACATCAAGGTGGTTCACCGGCTATTTATCCTGATCATCATTCCCCTGCTCGCCATGCTCGGCCTGCTGGCCATGGCCATCAGCGGCTTCAGCCGTATCGATGCCGGCGTCGGTAGCCTGTACAACGACCGCGTGGTGCCGTTGCAGCAACTCAAACAGATCAGCGATTTCTACGCGGTGAACATCATCGACGCGGTGAACAAGGCCGACCACGGCCTGTTCAACCGCGACCAGGCCCGCGACAACATCCGCACCGCCCAGGGTGAAATCGAGCGACTCTGGCAAGCCTATATGGCCACCCAACTGACCCCGCGGGAAAAACAGCTGGCCGAGCAGGCCCATGGCCAATTCGCCACGGCGAACAGCGAACTGCAGCGCCTCGATGCCTTCCTGCAAGCGGCGCCCAGCGATCTCAACGGCCAACTCGGCGCCTTCAACGGCCCGCTGTACCAGAGCATCGACCCGATCAGCGGCAGCATCGGCGAGTTGATCCAGCTGCAGCTGGACGAGGCCAAACTGGCCCGCGAAGACGCCAGCGCGGTCTATCACGGTGTGCGCAATCAAATGATCGGCCTGGTGCTGCTGATTGCCGCCATCAGCCTGCTGGGTGGCTGGTGGGTCGCCACAAGCATCAACAATCCGCTCAACAGCCTACTGCTGGCCCTGCGCCAGGCCGACCAGAACGCCGACCTGACCGCCCTGGCCCAAGCCCAGGGCAACAATGAAATCAGCAGCGTGGCCAGCGCCTACAACAACATGCTGCAGCGCTTCGCCGTGGTGATCACTGCCCTGCAGGAGCTGACCGAAATCATCCGCAGCCAGAGTGAAGAGCTCAGCGCCGTGACCCTGCAAACCCGCACCGATGTCGAGCGTCAACAGCACGAGACCGACCAGGTGGCCACCGCCACCACGCAGATGGCGGAAACCATCCAGGAGGTGGCGCGCAACGCCGCCAGCGCCGCCCAGGCCGCCAACAGCGCCGACCATGAGGCCGCCAGCGGCAGCCAGGTGGTCAGCCACACCCTGCAGGCGGTGTCCGCCCTGTTCAGCGAGCTGGAACATACCTCCAGCCTGATCGGCGAGGTGGAGAGCGCCAGCAACTCAATCGGCGGCGTGCTGGAAGTGATCCGCAGCATTGCCGAGCAAACCAACCTGCTGGCCCTCAACGCGGCCATTGAGGCGGCTCGCGCCGGCGACCAGGGCCGCGGCTTTGCCGTGGTGGCCGACGAGGTGCGCAACCTGGCCAAGCGCACCCAGGAGTCCACGGCGGAGATCGACAATATGATCCTGCGCCTGCAAAAAGGCTCACGCGAAGCCGTGCAGGCCATGCACAACGGTCAGGGCCAAGCCAAGCAAACCGTTGACGAAGCCGGCCAGGCCGACGGCGCCTTGCATAACATCCGCCATTCGGTGGACACCATCATGGCGATGAACACCCAGATCGCCAGCGCCACCGAACAGCAGACCGCCGTGGCCCACGAGATCAACCGCAACCTGGTGACCATCCATGATGTCGCCGTCAGCACCCAGCAGGCCGTCAGCCACATCGACCAAACCAGCCACGCCCTGGCGGAAATCGTCGTCAAGCTGCTGACCATGACCCGCAGCTTTCGAGTCAAGGCCGCCCACTAGGGCCTGACGTCAGAGCGCGCAGCCTCGCAGGCGCCTATGCCGAGGTCAGCGCCAGCGCGGCCAACCGCCTGTCGCCCGCCATCCTGGCCTCAATAGCCCGTCGTCCAGCGCCGCCCGGCATAGGCACGGCCCATCCTTGGTTGCTGGAATAGTGCAAAAGCTTGGCCATACAATGCCCTGTCCATACGACCGAGAAACGCCAATGCCCGCCAGAACAACAACAATAGCCACCGGCCTCTGGCTGAGCCTGTGCAGCAGCCTCAGCCTCGCCGCCCTGGCGCCGTCACTGCAACACCTGCAGCAGGCCGAGATCGCCCTGTTCCGCACCGGCACCGACCTGTTTGTACACCGCGGCGAAGGCCGCAGTGCCGAGCAGGCGGCGCGGGTTGAGCGCGACCTGCAGGCGCTGGACAGCCATGTCAGCGCCCTGCAGCAACAAGCCAGTTCGCCCCTGGCCCAGCAAGCGTTCGGTAACGTGCCCACGCTGCTGCACAACTTTGACCAGCGCGTGCGCCAGACCCTGGCCTACGCACCGAGCGAGCCGGACCTGCCCTGGGAGTTCAACTTCGAATACAGCAAGGCCCAGCGCGAGCTGTGGAGCGCCTTGCAAGACACCAGCAACGCCCTGCAACAAGCGCAAACGGACAAGCTTGAGCCGGCCGAGCAACTGCTCCTCGAACTGCCCGGCAAACTCCAGGCCCTGGCCACCCGCTATGTGGCCAGGGCGTATATCGGCGATATCGAAACCCTCGCCGAACAACAGCATTTGTATATCCATCAGGATATTGATCAGTTGGCCAAGAGCGTCAACCAGGACCTGCAGCGCCTCAACCAATTGCGCAGCGATGAGGCCAGCCAGCAGGTTCTGGCCCAGGTAAACACGCGCTGGAAATTCATCTACGCGCGCCTGCTCGACTACAGCAACAACATGACCCCGCTGATGATCGAACGGCACGGCACGGAAATCGTCACGCAACTGCTGCGCCTCGAATAACCCACGCAGCCCCGCCAGCAGCCAGAAGAACGGCTTATCGCCGGGCCTGGAAAAAGCACCGCTTGCCCCGTAACGGGCAAGCCCATCGCCTCCGCCGAAATACCCAGCGCCAGAAAAAATGCCGTTCACCGGGCCTCAGTGAACGGCATTGCGGCAACGCCCTGGTCACCCTATACCGACTCGCCCTTCTCCTCCTGGGTCAGGCGCCCGGCCGCCTGCTCGGCGACCACGGCCAGGGGCGCGGCAGGTGCCGGGGGCTGGTAGCGGGTTTGCTCATTCATCTGGAAGATCTGGCTGGCCGACTGCAGATCCACTTCATTGATTCCGGCGATGGCCTGGCGGCTGGCGAAGAAGCTATCCAGCTCACTCAACACCTCGGCCAAGGTGTCATCGGCCTTGTTCAACGACAGGATGTAGCGCTCCTGCTCCAGATTCATGTTGCCGGAGACGGCAAAGGTGCTGGTCAGCAGATTGCTGAGCAAAAACCAGGGGGTGATATTGGAGCGCACCACCACGTTCTCCGAGCGCGTGCTGTCGTAGATGCTGTTGCCGGTGGAGAGGCGCGACTCGGTGTAAGTCCCCTCGATACTCAACTCCAGCAGCAGGGAGCGAAACTGCATCTCCGCCCAGAAGGCATTGCCGATGGCGCTGATCACCCAACCGAAAATCAGCAGCAGCGCCGGCATGATCAGCACGCTCAGAAGCTCCGGCTGGCGCGGCACCCGCGCCAGCTCATCGGCCAGGCTGGCCAGCCACAGACCACCGCCGGCGAGCAGCAACTGACCGAGCACCGTGGTGATGATGCGTACCTTTTTGAAGCCCGCCGTGTGGGCAATCTCACTGACCACCGGTTGGGTTTCCACCAGGGTACGGCCGATGAACGCGCCTTTCTCGCTGCCGCCCTCTTGCTGCAGGGAGGGATCGAAGTCCTGGTAAATCCGATTGGGGATTTCCTGGAAGCGCCGATTGGCCAGGATGTGCGAGTCGAGGTGGATAAACAGCTCGCGCGGCATCAGGTTCTTCTGCCAGTTGTTGCGATGCTCCGACACTTCGGTCTGCGGGCTGGCCAGGCGCATACGCTGCACCACCAGATACAGGCCCAGCGCCGAGGTCAGTGCCGCCAGCAGCAACAAGGTGAGCAGGTACGGCAGGGTATTGAGCGGCAACCGCGGGATGGCCTGTACATGCCGATGAACATAGGCCAGCAGCACCGGCAGCAAAATCGCCAGGGCCAGCAGCAGGCCGATGCGCAGCAGGCTGATGTCCATGCCACCGCGGCTGAAATGGCGGAAGGGCTTGCGCATGTTCAGCCACAACTTCAACAGGTAGAGGGTCAGGATCACCCCCAGCCAAGCCATCACCGGGGTATTGTCCAGGCGCGCCAGGCCCGTGGCGCTGGCAAACCAGGCCAGGGCAAAGGCCAGCAACATAAAGACCGAGACACTCAGGCTGAACAGCAGGTTTTCCGCCAGCGCGCGATAGGCCAGCGGCATAAACAACAGCCGCGGCATCAAGCTGTGTACCAGCCGGGAAAACAGGCTTTGCGGCTCCTTGAAGGTGGTGTTCTTGCGCCCCATCAACATCTCGTGCAGCTCTTCGCTGCGGTAGGCGAGGCGCTCCTTGCTGGCGCTATCGAGCTGGTTGCGCGCCAGGCTGGCCGGCACACTACGCCCGACATAGAAGCGAAACAGCTTGAACAAGCCCTGCCCCAGCGCCGCCAGGCCCCAAACCAGCAGCAACAAGCCCAGGCCCGCGCAAATCCAGCCCTCCAGTTCACGGCCGAGGTTCACCAGGCCGGCCACCTGCAGCAGGCAGTACAGGCCGGCCAGGCTCCACAGCGCACCGCGCAGGGCAATCAGGCCGCCTTCAACACGAAACGGGTTAGCAATCCCCAGGGACTGGGAACCATAGTCATAGGACATCGGGGCTTCCTCACACTAAATACGATTGACCGCCAGCCCGTCGCCAGCCCCACAAACGCGGGCTGGCGACTGACATAGACCGACGGTTAGAGCGCTTCGACCCGCTGATTGAGGCGCTGCACCAGACGCGAGGCGCGCTCGGGTTTTTGCAGCGCGACTTCCAGATCACCCAGGCGCACACGCTCCTCGGGTTCGCTGATCATCCGGAAGCCATCGCTCTGCCCATTGAGCAGCGCCAGCACATCGGCACAAGCCTGCTCACCATCGTCCATGGCCCGCGACAATTTCTCGCTGCAGTCTTTCTCCTGCTTGCGCAGGTCGCGCTCGAAGGCCGCCTGGCGTTGCTCATCGGCCGCACCCTTGGCCGGATCAAGCGCATAGCCATAGCGTTGCTTGAGCAGGTTGCTGCGCTTGAAATAGCCCAGATCCTGAAGCATGAAGCTGCTGTCGCCCAACTCAATGGCCCGCAAGCGCCGCTCGGCCTCGGCGCGCTCGTCGAGCAGACCAGCCTGTTTGCCCAGCAGGCGCAACAGGTCGCGCGAGCCCATGCCGGCCAAGCTCATCGCCTGGGCCGTGGCGCCCTCCAGCAGGCTGTCCAGGTTGCGCACATTGGCCACCTGGGCGCTGCCTTCGGCGGCAAACAACTCTGGCAGGCGCACGCTGAAGCCCATGCTGGCCTCGGACGCTTCGTCGTCGTAGCGGGCCTGAATGCTCAGATCCAGAGGCTCCAATTGGTCGCGACCACTTTCCGCCAGCAACTCGGCAAACAACAGCTTGGTCACTGCCGAGGGACGCTCGTCGGAGGTTGGAAAGGTCACGCCCTGGAGTGCCAGGGACAGGCTCTTCAAATCCGCTTCGTTGGCGAAGTCGGCAATTTGCAGCTTCTCGACGTTGACTTCCAGGCCCTTCAACGGCGCCTTCTCGACCACCAGCGAGACGCCCTTGAGGGTCACCGTGGCGCCGAACGGGCTGGCGCTGACCGACTGCCACTGGACCATGCCATCCAGCTCGTTGTCGTACAGCCAGTCTTCGATCTGCTTCTCTGCCTGGCTGCTGCTGTACAGGCTCAGGCCCACATAGCCGGCCAGCAACAGGCCGCCAACGGCGCCCGGAATAATGAATTTAAGGTGTTTCATGGCCATCACTCCTGAGCCTGTTGGTTGTCATCGGGCCATGCTGCCCGTACCTGATTCTTGGCTTCTTCAGGCGTCCATTGCGCGTCATTGAGGCGCTGGCGAGTCAACTTCAACGGATCACGGAAATCGCTGCAGCCCTCCTCCTCACACGCCAACAACGAGGTGGCGGCAATCTGGGTCAGGGGCAGGTCCTGCTGGTCGCGCTTGTGCATATCCAGGCTGGCCTGCCCGGCAAGCACATACCAACCGATGTCCGGTTCCTTTTCCGCCTGCTCTGCGGTCAGCACCGCCTCATAGGGATAGTCGAGGGTCCAGCCGTTATCATCGCGACCACTGATATGCACGACCTGGCGAATATCGGCGCTCTGGCCGCGCACCAACGCGCGGTAGCCACTGCCTGGGCTGACATCGTCAACCAGGCTGGCCAGCAATTGCTGCGGATTGCGGCTCTGCTCCTGCATGGCCTGATAAATCCGCAGTTGCTCCTTGGCCTGATAGCCCAGTTGCTCACGCTGACGCTGCGCCTCACGGGCCTTTTGTTCGGCTTCCTGGCGGGCGATCTGGACTTGCTTGCGCTCGAAGTTGAACAAGTGGTTCTCGGCATTGTTGGGGCTGAAATCCCACAACTTGCTGCGGTAACTGCGCTGCAACTGCACCTCATACAACCAGCTGTCACGCTCGCCCTTGAGCCCCTTGACCAGGTCGCGCATGGCATACATCTGCACATAGTCCTCGCGCGGGCGCAGCTTCTCCAGCTTGGCCATAGGCGCAAACAGGGTGCTGCGGATGCTCTCGATCTGGCGGAACAGCTCCACGTTCTCGGTCAGGGCCACAACCAGCAAGCTGTTCATATTCCAGGTGCCGGAGTAGGAGCTGTGGCTGGCGCGCAGCAGATAATGGACACGGCTGACGGGGTCGCTGCTGAGCAACATAAACAGGTTGCCATCATCATCGAAGGCCACGATTGGCAGCTCGGCGATCCCGTCGCTAATCGCAAAACCTTTGTGGAAGAAGCCTTTGAAGCGCTTCAGTTCAACCCCGTCAGAGCGCTGCACGAGCAGCTCGCCGGTGCCGCTGGCAAAGCCATCGGCGCCACAGCTAATCCCCGCTGACTGCGCCGACAGCGCCGCCCCGCTATCTTCGGGTTTATAGCTGGTGCGGAACTTACAGCCGTTCTGATCCTGCAACACGGTGAGGAACTTGGCCGCCGCCAGCACTTCGCTCTCCACGGGAATCTTCCAGCCGGCGACAGCAAAGTCATCCACAACCACCGCTGCAGCAGCCTGCACGGGCGCCACCTCGGCACTCGGCACTGGCGCCGCCACAATTGCCGGAGTCGGAGTCGGAGCCGGGGCTGGAGCCGGAGCAGAAACCGCCGCCACTGGTGCAGCGGCTGGGGCAGGCGTCACAGATTCAGCCGGCGCAGTGGCCGGCACAGGCGCCGCAACACTGGCAACGGCCGGCGCAGCCTCGCTGACCACTGCGGGTACAGCCGCGACCGGCGCGGCGCTTTGTGCAATCTGCGCGACCCAGCCAGCCGCCTTGCTGGCGCTGCCCTGAGCCTGCAACTGGCCGTTCTGGTTCAGGCTTTTCCAGCTCAACTCGCTGGCCGCCGGGCATTGCGCACCGAACAAACCACCGAGCTTGGGCAGCAGGCGCTCAACGCTGGCGATATTGGCTTCGCCGGTAAAGGCGAAACGCAAATTCAGTGTCGCACTGCACCAGGGCTGCGCCTCGGAGTGATCGACAAACACCTCGACATTTTCTGCCTTGGAGTAGGCCAGCCGATGACTTTTGTCTGCGCCATAGGCCGACACGCTCAGCGCCAACAGGCTGAGCAAGATTACTTTGTGCATGACTACCGCCCCTGTCAGATAAGTTCCCAAGCGCCATCGGCGGCCTGGCAAGCCTGGATCGCCTGCTGCTCGCTGCTGCCTTTAGTGGTGACGTTGTAATTGACGGTACGGCAGGTGGTTTGCGCGGCAACCTTCTCCTCAACCACGTTCATGCTGTCGAGGTCGAAGCCTTGCTCCTTGGCGGCCACGGTATCGAGGGCATCCAGGTCGGTAGCCTCGGCCACCTGGGCGACAGGCGCCGCGGCTTTGCTGCTGGTTGCAACTGCCGGTGCCGGCGCCTTGCGCGCAGTGGCCAACTCGACCAGTGGGGCGTAGACATAGCCGACGCTGACCCCGCGCCGACCGACCATGATCCAGTCGTTGTCGGTGCGACCAATGGCGGTGAAGGTGCTGCCCGCCGCCAGGCCGCCGACTTTTTCGGCGCCCTGATCGGGGGCATTGCGCACGTTGGCCGACTTGATCGCGCGGTAGGGGCTGTTCAGCAGTTTCATGTTGGGCACGGCTTGCACCTGTGCCGTGCGCTTGACCGCCACCTGGCGCGACTCGGTTTTGGTGCTCACCGGGGTGATCTGCGCAGTTGCGCCGCTGTGGGCCGAGGTCCAGGTGGTGACCTGGCCATCCTTGCCCGACTCCAGCACTTGCTGGGTCTGCGCCGCCAGGGCCTGGCGATCGCGATCATCGAGCTTGGCGCCAATGGTCTTGCCGAGCATGCCGCCGGCCAGGGCGCCGACCAGCATGGCGGCGGTGCGACCGCTGCCACTGCCAACCTGACTACCCAGCAGAATACCGGCGGCGGCGCCGGCGACAGTGCCGATATTTTCCTGATTCAGCCACTCGTTTTGCGACATGTTGGCGCAACCTGCGGCGCTGGCAATGCAGGCGCCGAGGACCAAGTGACCGGTTTTCTTGAATAGGCTCATCTATCGCTCCGTCTAATTCTGATTGGCCGTCGAAGGAATCGAATGGCACTCAGGACAGAGGCGCTGAGCTAGGGGCTTAGCTGACAACAGTCACTCGTTCCGTGAGCATTAAACGATCCATTAACGCAGCGATTTAATCCCAAAGGTAATGTCAAATCAATGGCACCCCTGTATTTGACACCCTTCAGCCCGCCGTCTAGCTGAGCTGCCGCGCCATCACGGTGCGATGCTGAACTCCAGCCGGGCGGTTTGCCCGGACTCATCCAGCACGCTGAGTTGCTGCCGACCCAGCTGATTGAAGGCCTGGTTGAAGCTCGCCTCAGGGGCGGTGTCGGTCAGCGGCTGACCATTGAGAAACCACCAGCGTCTGCCACTGCCACCCAACGCCGACAGTTTGATTTGCAGCGCCTCGCGGCTGGCGGCCGGGCGGCGCAGGTTGTCGCCCTCGCGCACGCCGACAATCGACAGCGGCGCCACCGCCGCCGGCAAGGCCGGCGGACAGGCCGGATCACTGGCCGGCAGCCGCGCACTGCGTCGCAGCCAAGGCTCCAGCGGCGCCGGCCAGAGGGTCACACTGCGCGCCTGAGCGCCGGCACAGGCGGCCCCCACCTGCAGGCCCTGGGCGTTGACCCAGATGTTCTGCTGCAAGCCCAGGCCCAGGGGTTGGTCGAGAGCCTGCAAGGTCGGCGGCGTGGTGCCATCCAGGGTCCAGGCAAAGCGCTGGCGGCGGCAGTTGGGATCATCCTTGGCCAGCGGCTGACCCAGCGGCCAGCAGATCGCCGCCACCCCGACATTCGCCGGCACCTCCTCCACCGGTAACGGCAGGCCGCGCTGGCGGTCGCGGTTCACCAACAAGTCGTGGACCTGCAACAGCAGCGGCGCCGCCGAAGCCAGGCCAAACTGGCCGGGCACCGGCGTGCCGTCCGGGCGACCGATCCAGATGCCGATCAGATAACGCGGCCCCACACCTATCGCCCAGGCATCGCGAAAGCCGTAACTGGTACCGGTCTTCCAGGCCAAGCTGGGACGTTGCAACAGGTGCGCGCGCGGGTCGCGGTCCGGGCGGGCCTGGCCACTGAGGATGCGCCGAATGATCCACGCCGAGCCTGGCGACAACAGCCGCCGCTCAACCAACAAGTCCTGCGGTTGCAAGCGTAAGCGAGCACTCTTGCCGCCGTGGGCCAGGGCGCGGTAGCCACCGACCAAGTCCTCCAGGCGGCTGCCGGCGCCGCCGAGGATCAGCGCCAGGTTCGGCTCGGCCAACGCCGGCAAGGCCAGCGGCACGCCGGCGCTGCGCAGTTCGCCGGCAAAGCGCTTCGGCCCGTAAGCCTCCAACAATTGCACCGCCGGCAGGTTGAGCGAGGTAGCCAAGGCCGCGCTGGCCGCCACCGGGCCGCTAAACCCGGCGGCGAAATTGCCCGGCCGGTAATCGCCGTAACGGCGCGGCACATCCTGCAGCAGCGACTCGGAATGAATCAGCCCGGCGTCCAGAGCCATGCCATACAGGAAGGGCTTGAGAGTCGAGCCGGGCGAGCGCTGGGCGCTGATCATGTCGACATGACCGAAGCGTCGCGGGTCGTTGATGTCCACCGAGCCCAGGTAGGCACGCACCGCCATCGTCTCATGCTCGACCACCAGGATCGCCGCCGAGGTGCGCTCCGGCAAGCGCGCACGCCAGCCCAGGAGCAAATCCTCCAGACGGCGCTGCAAGGCGGCGTCCAGGGTGGTACGAATCAACGCCGGGCTGTGCGGCGTGTTCAGCCGCCGCGCCAGCAACGGCGCCAGGCTCGGCTCGCGGCGCGGCGCCAGCAGCACCGGCTCCTCCAGCGCCTCGCGCAGCTGTGTCGGGGTCCACACCTGGAACTGCGCCAGACGCCGCAGCACCTTGTCGCGTGCGGATTGAGCGGCGTGCGGATGACGGTCCGGGCGCAAGCGGCTGGGTGCTTGGGGCAACACCGCAAACAGCGCCGCCTCGGCATGGGTCAACTGGCTC
>DAITLT010000085.1:0-11812 GCA_036835505.1 Pseudomonas sp. | reverse complement strand
GGCCGAGTTTGCTGGCGCAGCGCAGCACCTGCTCGCGCCAGTCGGCCATGGCCACCTTCGCCAGGTTGTTGCAGCAGATCAGCACGCCGTCTTCGGCGGTGGCCAGCAGCGCCGGTTTGAGCAGGCTCTGGTAGTCACGCAGCAGGTCGACGGTGCCGAAGGCGCTCTTGGCCCAGGCTGGCGGATCAAGCAGCACCAGGTCGAACTGGCGCGGCTGCAGGCGTGGGTAACTCGGTAGCTTCTGCCCACGGCGTTGGGCAATCGGCAGGCCGGCCAGTTGGCGAATGGCCGGAAAATAGTCGGACTGGATAAATTCCATCTCCGACAGTTGCGGGTTGAGCAGGCCGTTTTCCTGGCCGACGGCCAGGTTGCCTTCGGCAAAGTCCAGGTTGCACACCGCGCTGGCGCCACCGGCCGCCGCAGCCAGGCCGACGCCGCAGGTGTAGGCGAACAGGTTGAGCAGCGACTTGCCGGCGCTGTGCTGTTTGACCCAGCCGCGGGCATTGCGCAGGTCGAGAAACAGCAGCGGGTCCTGGCCGGGATGGCGGCCGCGTACTCGGTAGTTGAGGCCCCATTCATGGCCGATCAGGTCATCCAGTGCCGCCGGTTCGGCCGGGTAGATCGGGTCGCTGCGATCGATGCGCGAATTGCCCTGGCTGCGGTCGTTGTAGATCAGTAGCAGGGGCTGATTGAGGTGCGTGCAGATCAGCTCATGGGCGCCCAGCAGTTCAGCGCGGCTGAGCTGTTGGTGAAAGCTCTGCACCAGCAATTGCGGGCCGTAGCGGTCGATGGTCAGGCCGCCAGCACCTTCCTGGCTGCCATGGAACAGGCGGTAACAGTCGGTGCCTTGGCGGTGCAGCTCGGCCAGCAAGGCGTCGCGGTTGGCGAGGGCGGCGCGCAGCGCCTGATTCAGAGTGGACATGCGCGCGGCCTCGAAATGGGGGCGGGAGTTTACCAAGAAAAGCGCCGGCACTTGGCCCAATGTTGTTCGTTTAAGGCGCCACAGCGGTAGCCCGGATGAAATCCGGGGGCGAGTGCGCACGTCAACGAACCTCCCCGGATTTTATCCCGGCTACAAAAATGCCGTTCACTTGGCTTAAGCGAACGGCATTGCGGCACTTGGCCGGCGTTTTCATAGGTTAAGTGGGTCGTTGCGAACTCGTAGGATGGGTGGAGCGGCAGCGCCGCGATACCCATCAGCGGAGTCGATGGGTATCGCCGCTTTGCGGCTAACCCATCCTACGGCAAGGGGATTTACTCGCGCTCAAGCGCCAGAGCTACGCCCTGACCGCCACCAATGCACAGGGTGGCGAGGCCTTTTTTGGCGTCGCGCTTGAGCATTTCGTGCAGCAGGCTGACCAGCACGCGGCAGCCCGATGCGCCGATCGGGTGGCCGAGGGCGATGGCGCCGCCGTTGACGTTGACCTTGCTGGCGTCCCAGGCGAGTTCCTGGCCAACGGCCAGGGCCTGAGCGGCGAAGGCTTCGTTGGCTTCGATCAGATCCAGCTCGCCGAGCTGCCAGCCGGCTTTGGTCAGGCAGCGCTGAGTGGCGGACACCGGACCGATGCCCATGATGGCTGGATCGACACCGGCATTGGCGTAGGCGGCAATTTTCGCCAGCACCGGCAGGCCCAAGGCCTTGGCCTTGGCGGCGCTCATCAGCAGTACGGCGGCGGCACCGTCGTTGAGGCTGGAGGCGTTACCGGCGGTGACCGAACCATCCTTCTTGAACGCGGGCTTGAGCTTGGCCAAGGATTCGGCGGTGGTGCCGGCGCGCGGTTGTTCGTCGGTGGCGAAGGCCACGGGCTCGCCTTTGCGCGACGGGATCAGGATCGGGGTGATTTCAGCGACAAAGCGCCCAGCTTCGATGGCGGCCACGGCTTTCTGCTGCGAGGCGGCGGCGAAGGCGTCCTGGGCTTCACGGCTGATGGCGTACTTGTCCACCAGGTTTTCGGCGGTGATGCCCATGTGGTAGTCGTTGAAGGCATCCCACAGGCCGTCGCTGATCATGGTGTCGATGACTTTGGCGTGACCCATGCGCAAGCCGGTGCGCGCGCCGGGCATGACGTAGTTGGACAGGCTCATGTTCTCCTGGCCGCCGGCGATGATCACCTCGGCATCGCCGCAGCGAATGGCCTGGGCGCCCAGGTGCAGGGCCTTGAGGCCTGAGCCGCAGACTTTGTTGAGGGTCAGGGCCGGGACGGCATGGGGCAGGCCGGCCTTGATCGCGGTCTGGCGGGCCGGGTTCTGGCCGGCGCCGGCGGTCAGCACCTGGCCGAAAATCACTTCATCGACCTGAGCCGGATCAAGCCCGGTTTGCTCCAGCAGTTGGCGGATCACGGCCGCGCCCAGATCCACCGCGGGCACAGTGGCCAGGGCGCCCTGGAAGCTACCAATGGCGGTACGGGTGGCGGCGACGATAACGACTTCTTGCATGACGCAATTCCTCATGACGGCTGCGAGCGGTCAGTGACTGACCCAGATGGCGCTTATGGTCGCACAATGAACCCCTGGCGAACCAGCCGTGGCCTGTTAACCGCGATGACGACCGCGGAAGTAGTCGATCAGGCCTTGAGTCGAGGCGTCTTCGGCCGGTTCCGGGTCCCAGCTGGTCATGCGCTGGTAGACGTTCTTACCCATCTCCTTGCCCAGCTCAACGCCCCACTGGTCGAAGGCGTTGATGCCCCAGATCACGCTCTGCACAAACACCTTGTGCTCGTACATTGCCACCAGCGCGCCCAGGCGCCGCGGGCTGACCCGCTCCAGCACCAGGGTGTTGCTCGGCCGGTTGCCGGGGATGACCTTGTGCGGCGCCAGGCGCTGCACTTCATCTTCCAGCAGGCCCTTGGCGCGCAGTTCAGCCTCGGCTTCGCTGCGGGTCTTGCCGAGCATCAGCGCCTGGCTCTGCGACAGGCAGTTGGCGTACAGCCACTGGTGGTGGTCGGCCACTGGGTTGTAGCTGACCACCGGGACGATAAAGTCGGCCGGAATCAGCTGGGTGCCTTGGTGCAGCAGCTGATGATAGGCGTGTTGGCCGTTACAGCCGACGCCGCCCCAGATCACCGGGCCGGTGTCGCTGGCCACTGCGCTGCCGTCGTGGCGCACGCTCTTGCCGTTGGACTCCATGTCCAACTGTTGCAGGTGCTTGGTGATGTTACGCAGGTAGTGGTCGTACGGCAGGATCGCGTGGCTCTGGGCGCCCCAGAAATTGCCGTACCAGACCCCGAGCATGCCGAGGATGACCGGCATGTTGCGTTCGAACGGCGCACTCTGGAAGTGCTGATCCATGCTGTAGGCGCCGGACAGCAGCTCCTTGAAGTTGGACATGCCAATCGCCAGGGCAATCGGCAAACCGATGGCCGACCACAGCGAGTAACGCCCGCCGACCCAGTCCCACATCGGGAAGATGTTCTCGGCGCGGATACCAAAAGCCTGGGCCGCCTCACGGTTGCTCGACACGGCGATAAAGTGCCGGTGCAGCGACTCTTCGCTGCCGCCCTGGGCCAGGTACCAGGCGCGGGCGGCCTGGGCATTCTTCAGGGTTTCCAGGGTGCCGAAGGTCTTCGACGAAACGATAAACAGGGTGGTCTCGGCGCGCAGCTTGCCGACCAGTTCGTGGAACTCGCTGCCGTCGATATTGGCCAGGTAATGGCAGCTCACGCCTTTCTGCGCGAAGGGCAGCAGGGCTTCAGACACCAGCTGCGGGCCGAGGAAGGAGCCACCGATACCGATGTTGACGATGTCGGTGATCGGCTTTTCGCTGTAGCCGCGCCACATGCCGCTGTGGATGCGGCCGACCAGCTCGGTCATCTGATTGAGCACGCGGTGCACTTCCGGCATCACGTTGACGCCGTTGACCGCCAGGCGCTCGCTGACCGGCCGGCGCAGGGCGGTGTGCAGGGCTGGGCGACCTTCCGAGCTGTTTACCAACTCGCCGTCGAACAGGGCGCGAATGGCCTGCTCCAGGCCGCACTCGCGGGCCAGGTTGACCAGCAGGGTGCGGGTCTCACGGCTGATCAGGTTCTTCGAGTAATCGAGGAACAGGCTGCTGCTGGTCATCGAGAATTCGCTGAAGCGCAGCGGGTCCTCGGCAAAGGCCTGGCGCAGGGTGAAATTGTGCATGGCATCGCGATGCTCACTGAGCGCCCGCCAGGCCGGCAGGGTCGTGGCGTCGAGGGGGTTCTGGTAATACGCCATGTGGCGGCTTCCTTGAATTGTGTGCAGCCTTTGAGCATGAAAAAGCCCGGACGGTTCCGGGCTTGCAGTCTAGCGTGCGGGCGCGTTAGGCGACCTGCACGGGAATCGCATTGCTGGTGTGGCTCAGTTGGTTGCCCGGCGCCATATACAGCATGCGCGGCTCGAAGTTGGCCAGCTCGGCTTCGCTGTAATGGGCGTAGGCACAGATGATCACCCGGTCGCCGACGCTGGCTTTGTGCGCGGCGGCGCCATTCACCGAGATCATCCGTGAGCCGGCTTCACCGCGGATGGCGTAAGTGGTGAAGCGTTCGCCGTTATCGACGTTGTAGATCTGGATTTGCTCGTATTCACGGATGCCCGACAAATCCAGCCATTCGCCGTCGATGGCGCAGGAACCCTCGTAGTCGAGGACCGCATGGGTCACCTCGGCGCGGTGCAGTTTGGCTTTGAGCATGATGGCGTGCATGGCGAACTCCTTGGAGCGGATTCAATGGCGGCTGGCGCGGGGCTCAGGCCGGCAGGTCGAGATCGAAGGCCAGGTTGTCGATCAAGCGGGTGCTGCCGATAAAGGCGGCGGCGAGGATCACCAGTTGGCGGTCTTCGTGGCTGGCAGGCTGCAGATCATTGGCGTTGCGGATTTCCACATAGTCCGGGCGCAGGCCGGCGGCTTCCAGGCTGGTTCTGGCGCGGGCTTGCAGTTGGGCAAAGTCGCGCTCACCGGCCCGGATGACTTCAGTCAGGTCACATAGCGTGCGGTAGATCACCGGCGCGCTGCTGCGCTGCTGGGCATCCAGGTAGCCGTTGCGCGAGGACAGCGCCAGGCCGTCATCGGCGCGCACGGTCGGTTCGCCAATGATCTGGATCGGCATGTTGAGGTCATGCACCAGGGTGCGAATCACCGCCAACTGCTGGTAGTCCTTTTGCCCGAACACGGCCAGGTCCGGCTGGACCATGTTGAACAGCTTGCACACCACCGTGGCCACCCCGGCGAAGTGCCCAGGCCGACTGGCGCCGCACAGGCCCTCGGCAACGCTTGGCACGCTGACCAGGGTCTGGCCGGCCATGCCTTGCGGGTACATTTCTTCCACGCTGGGGGCAAACAGCAGGTTGCAGCCGGCATTCAGCAGGCGCTCCTGGTCGGCTTCCAGGGTGCGCGGGTAGCTGGCGAGGTCTTCATTGGCGCCGAACTGCAGCGGGTTGACGAAGATGCTGGCGACCACGAAGTCGACGCGCTGGGCGGCTTTTTCCACCAGGGCGGCGTGGCCGTCATGCAGGTTGCCCATGGTCGGGACAAAACCGATGCGCTTGCCTTCGCCACGGGCGCGGGCCACTGCGGCGCGCAACTCGCGCACCGTTCTAACTGTATTCATGCAGAGAATCCGTGTTCGGCGGCCGGGAAGCTCAGGCCTTTGACGGCGCTGACATAGGCGCTGATGGCGGCGCCGATGCTGTCCTGGCCGGCCATGAAGTTCTTCACAAACTTGGGCGCGCGGCCGGTCAGGGACAGGCCGAGCATGTCATGCAAGACCAACACCTGGCCGTCGGTGGCGGCGCCAGCGCCAATCCCGATTACCGGGATTTTGACCGCCTGGCTGATCTCTGCGGCCAGGGCGTTGGGCACGCATTCGAGCAACAGCATGGCGGCGCCGGCCTGTTCCAGGGCCATGGCGTCGGCACGCATCTGCCGCGCCTGGGCTTCCTGGCGGCCCTGGACCTTGTAGCCACCAAGGATATTCACCGCTTGCGGGGTCAGGCCCAGGTGGGCGCAGGCCGGGATGCCGCGCTCGGCCAGTAGGCGAATGGGTTCAGCCAGCCAGCCGGCGCCTTCGAGTTTGACCATGTGCGCACCGGCCTGCATCAGGGCGGCACAGTTGTGCAGCGCCTGTTCGGTGGTGGCATAGGCCATAAAGGGCAGGTCGGCGAGAATCAGTGCGCCACGGTTGCCGCGTTTCACGCAGGCGACGTGGTAAGCCATATCGGCCACGCTGACCGGCAGGGTGCTGTCATGGCCTTGCAAAACCATTCCCAGGGAATCACCGACCAGCAGCACCTCGACTCCGGCCTGGCTGGCGGCCTGGGCGAAGGTGGCGTCGTAGCAGGTCAGCATGGCGATTTTCTCACCGCTCTGCTTGAGGCTTTGCAGGGTGGTCAGGGTTACATCAGGCATGGAAATCGTCCTCTTCTGCGCGGGCGCAGGGCAACGGGACGCCTATAGTCGTGATGGGCGGGCGTGAAGTCAATTGCAGGTGTTACCGGCTTGTTACTGGCGTTACCGGCAGACCAGCGAATTGTTCGTGTCGTCGGGCGTCAGGCGTTGCAGGCCGGTAAACGGGCACGCGGCCAGTAACGCGCTGAGTTGGCGGCCATCGGCCAGGGTCAGTTGCGGGGCCAGTTCGGCCAGCGGATAGAGGACAAAGGCGCGGGCGTGCAGGTGATAGTGCGGTACCTGCAGGCGCGGCTCGTCGATCAGCCGTTGGCCGAACAGCAGGATGTCCAGGTCGAGGGTGCGCGGCCCCCAACGCTCGGCCTTGCGCACCCGGCCCTGGTCGCGCTCGATGGCTTGCAGGGCGTCGAGCAACTCCAGCGGCGCCAGGGCGCAATCCAGCTCGGCGACCGCATTCAGGTAGGGCGGCTGGTCGGCCGGGCCGAGCGGGTCGCTGAGATAAAACGACGACACGCCTAGCAATTGGCAGTGCGGCAGTGCGCCAATAGCTTGCAGGGCGCTGTGCAGTTGCTGGCGTGGCTCGGCCAGGTTGCTGCCGAGACCGATATACACCCGTTCCATCATTCGCCTGCGGGAGCGCCGGCGGCAGGGCGGCGCTTGCGTGGGTTGCGCTTGCGTTTGCGCGGTGCGCCGCTGGCCTCTTCCTGCTGGCTGAGGTTGCGGATCATCGCCCGGCGCTGGCTGTCGTTGACTTCCTGGTAGTCGGTCCACCAGTCGCCCAGGCCGCCGGTGTCTTCGCCGGCGTCTTCACGCAGCAGCAGGAAGTCGTAGCCGGCGCGAAAGCGCGGGTTTTCCAGCAGCAGGTCGGCGCGTTTGCCCTGGCGCCGTGGCAGGCGCTCCTGCATGTCCCAGATTTCGCGGATCGGGATGGTGAAGCGCTTGGGGATGGCAATGCGTTGGCATTGCTCGGCAATCAACTGATGGGCGGCTTCCTGCATGGCGGGAATGGCCGGCATGCCTTTGTCCTGCAGTTCGCTGACCCGGGCCGGCAGGGCAGGCCAGAGCAGGGCTGCGAAGAGGAAGGCCGGGGTCACGGTCTTGCCTTGTTCGATGCGCCGGTCGGTGCTGGCCAGGGCCAGGCGGATCAGCTCACCGGCGTACTCCGGGTCGCGCTTGAGTGCCGCCGCCGCCGCCGGAAACAGCGGGGCAAACAGGTCGTATTCAAGCAACAGTTCGAAGGTGTACTCGGCATTGCCAGCGAGGAACAGCTTGAGCACTTCCTCGAACAGGCGCGCCGAGGGAATCTCGTGCAGCAGGCGAGCCAGGCGCGGAATGGGCGCGGCGCTGTGTTTTTCAATCTCGAAGTCGAGCTTGGCGGCAAAACGCACGGCTCGCAGCATGCGCACCGGGTCTTCCTGGTAGCGTTTTTCCGGGTCGCCAATCAGGCGAACCAGGCGATTGCGAATGTCGTGTACACCGTTGGCGTAATCGAGGATGCGTTCGCAGCTGGCGTCCAGGTACAGGGCATTGATGGTGAAGTCGCGGCGCTGGGCATCGTCTTCCAGGCTGCCGTAAACGTTGTCGCGCAGGATGCGGCCGCTCTCGTTGCGCGATGACAGGTTGCTGTCTTCGTCTTCGTCGCCCTGGGGATGATTGGCGCGGAAGGTAGCGACTTCGATGATTTCGCGGCCGAAGTGGACGTGTACCAGCTTGAAGCGCCGACCAATCACCCGGGCATTGCGAAATTCGGCCCGAACCTGCTCCGGGGTGGCGCTGGTGGCCACGTCGAAGTCTTTGGGTTCAAGGTTCAGCAGCAGGTCGCGCACGCAGCCACCGACCAGGTAGGCCTGGTAGCCGGCCTGTTGCAGGCGGTCAACGACGCTCAGGGCGTAACGGCTGATTTCGCCGCGACGCAGTGGGTGCTGATTGCTGTTCAGCACTTCGGGGGTGCTGCGCTTGTGGGCGGCACGACGTAATGGGGATCGGAAAGACTGGAACAGCTTCTTCAGCATGGGCGGCACTGTTTGACGGGATAGGCGGCCACAACCAGGGATGGCCGCAGGATAGGCGCGGATTCTAGCATTGGCCGGGAAGATGGTGTAGGAAGCTTGAGCGACTTGGCAACGCTACTGGGGGAGCCGAAGCTCCCCCCTAAAGTAGGTGCGTGCTTGTTTCTTATTATTGTGGCGGGCTTATTGTTTTTATCGGTTGACCCGTTCCCTTGCCGCTAGGGCTTCAGGAAAGCTCCCCAAGTATGGGGATTTAAGGCAAACGGATTGCTTTGGATGCTGATGTTGCCGCGATCTTCGAAGCCTTGTGAGCTTGTGCAGATCTAACCAGTTCGGGCGCTGCCTTGGGGCAGTTTTATTATTCTCGGCCTGGTATGGGGCGAACCCCTGAGGCAACTCCTCTCCAAAAGAATCAGTTAGCTGCGCCTCCGCATTGTTGTTTTTGTTGTGCTGGAGTCGATGTGTCTTGTTTTTATTGTATTGGGTGGTGCTTGTTATTGTTTTTGTACAGATGACATAGCAGAAGCCGTGCCAGCTTTTTAGAATCCTTTAAAAACAATGACTTACGTTTTTTTGTGTGGATTTGCAGGCACAAAAAAGCCGGGGTCTCGTTACCGCGGGCCCCGGCTTTTGTTACTGGCTATTGCTTGGGTAACAGCCTGTTGTGTGGTGTCTCCCGGCGGTGTAGCGGACTAACTGCTCACCGCGCCCGACTTGCGCCGCGGAATGCCCAGGCGCTGGCGGCGCTCCCATAGGCACTTGCGGCTGATGCCGAGCTTGCGCGCCAGTTCGGTCTCGGTCATGTGGTCCTGGTGTTCGAGGACGAAGTGCTGGAAGTAATCCTCCAGGGACAGGTCTTCGGTCGGCTCGTTACCGCTGTTGCTGGCGCTTGCTGGCGGCAGCAGGCCGATAAAGTCGTCCTCGTCGAGGTCGTCCAGCTCAATGTCGATGCCCAGCAGTTCGGCCGAGATTTCTGCGCTTTCACACAAAATGACCGCGCGCTCAATGGCGTTTTCCAGTTCGCGCACGTTGCCCGGCCAGTTGTAATGGCGGATGGCTTGCTCGGCGTCGGCGCCGAAATACAGGTCGCTGCGGCCCATCTTGGCGCTTTGGCGGGCCAGGAAGGCTTGGGCAATTTCCCCCACATCGCTGTCGCGCTCGCGCAGGGCGGGTAGTTTCAAGGCGATTACGTGCAGGCGGTAGAACAGGTCTTCGCGGAACTGGCCGGCTTTGGCCAGGCTCTTCAGGTCGCGGTGGGTCGCAGCGATCAGGCGCACATCGACCTTTTGCGCCTGCACCGAGCCGACCCGGCGGATTTCACCCTCCTGCAGCACACGCAGCAGGCGTGCCTGGGCTTCCAGCGGCAGTTCACCAATTTCATCGAGGAACAGGGTGCCACCGTCGGCCGCCTCCACCAGGCCGGCGCGACCGGCGCTGGCGCCAGTGAAGGCGCCTTTCTCATGGCCGAACAGTTCGGACTCGATCAAGGATTCCGGGATGGCCGCGCAGTTCACCGAAATCATCGGGGCCTTGGCGCGCCGCGACAGGTTGTGCAGGGCGCGGGCCACCAGCTCCTTGCCGGTGCCGGACTCGCCCTGGATCAGCACCGTGGAGTCGGTTGGTGCAACCTTGCGGATCTTGCCGTACAGCTCCTGCATCGGCGCGCAGGAGCCGATGATGCCGATTTCGCCATCGGCTGCGCTGCTGGTTTTGTCGCTGCTGCGGCTGGTGCTGTTGCCGGCGCGCTCTGGCGACTGGTGTTTGGCATCCTGGCGGTCACGCAGGATGCGCGCCACGGCCTGGAGCATTTCGTCGTGATCGAAGGGTTTGGCGATGTAATCGACCGCGCCCATTTTCATCGAGTCGACGGCCGAGCGCAGGCTGGCGTAGCTGGTCATGATCAGCACGGGCGCGCCTTGCGCCAGCTTGATCAGCTCGGTACCCGGTGCGCCGGGCAGGCGCAGGTCGCTGACCAGCAGATCGAAGCTGGGGATGCTGAAGCGTTCCTGGGCTTCCTGCACCGAGCCGGCTTCGCTGACCTGATACTGGTTGCGTTCCAGCAGGCGGCGCAGGGCCGAGCGGATAATGGTTTCGTCTTCGACGATGAGGATATGCGGCATCAATTGGGTTCTCTCGACGGTCTCAGTTCACAGCGGACGTCGCTTCAACATGCCTGGGCAATTTCACCCGAAAACGGGTGCCGAGCTGGCGCTCGGGGTCGGCTGGGCTGTCGATGGTGATCTGGCCATAATGCTCTTCCACGATCGAATAGACCAGTGCAAGGCCAAGGCCGGTGCCCTGTCCGGGGTCTTTGGTGGTGAAAAACGGCTCGAACAAGCGGTCCATGATGGCCTTGGGAATGCCGCTGCCTTCGTCCTCCACCAGTAGCTCGACGGTGTCCTCGTTGGCTTCGGTCTTGACCCGGATGGCGCCGCCCGGCTGGGAGGCATCGCGGGCATTGGACAGCAGGTTGATCAGCACCTGGGCCAGGCGCTGGGCATCCCCGGTGACCAGGTGCTGGGGATCGCAGAGGTTGAAGAACTGCACATCGACACTGTTGCGGTTGAGGGCCAGCAGGCTGATGGCATCCTGGGTGACGTCGGCCAGGCACACGGCCTGGGCGGCGTGCTGGTGACCGCCGGCATGGGCGAAGTTCATCAGCGACTGGACGATGCGCGAGACCCGTTTGGTCTGCTCGAGAATCTGCGTACTCATCTCGTTCAGCTCGCTGTCCTCGCTGCGCTCTTCGCGCAGGTTTTGCGCCAGGCAGGCGATGCCGGTGATTGGGTTGCCGATCTCGTGGGCGACGCCAGCGGCCAGGCGGCCGATGGAGGCCAGGCGTTCGGAGTGGGCGAGCTTCTCTTCGAGCATCTGGGTGTCGGTCAGGTCCTCCAGCAAAATCACCAGGCCGCTGTTGCTCGGCGCCAGAGGTTCGCTGATGGCCGCCTTGCGCAGGTTCAGCCAGCGCACCTGGCCGTCCTGCAGCAGGCGCTGCTTGTGCAGGCGCTCCACGGGGGACTGGGCGAAGTTTTCCAGCAGGCCCCTCCAGGGTTCGCTCAGGGTGCCTAGGCGTGAGCCGACCACCTGCAGGGCGGAGATTTGCGTGAGCTCCTCCATGGCCCGGTTCCACATCAAAATTTCGCGGTCCTTGGCCAGCGAGCAGACGCCCATGGGCAGCTCTTGCAGGGTCTGGCGATGGTAGCGGCGCAGGGCGTCGAGCTCGGCCGCCAGGCCGGTCAGGCGTGAGCGGTAGTCTTCCAGGCGGTTTTCGATGAAGTGGATGTCTTCGCTGACGTAACCGCTGGTGGCGGACTTGTACGGCAGAAAGGTTTCCACCATGTCCTGGGCCACGCTGGGGCCCATCAGTCCCGAGAGGTTGGCTTCCAGACGGTCGCGCAGGCGGCGCAGGGCGTAGGGACGGCGCTCGTCGAAGGGCAGGTGC
>DAITLT010000084.1:0-11854 GCA_036835505.1 Pseudomonas sp. | reverse complement strand
GTTGGCATTTCTACTTCACGCCCTTGAGATAGCCACGCATGCCCGTACCGCTTAGCCGCCTCGCCGGCCTGTCCCTACTGCTGAGCCTGGCGGCCTGTGACCCGAGCCCGCCACCCGCCGAGCCTGGCGAAGCCCTGTCCGGCGGCAGCAGCACGGTGCTGCAAAGCGATCACAACGCCTTCTCCCTGCCCAGCGCCAACCTTTCGCCATCTCGGCGTCTGGACTTCAGCGTCGGCAACAGTTTCTTTCGCAACCCCTGGGTCATCGCCCCGGCCACCACCACCGCCCGCGATGGCCTGGGGCCGCTGTTCAACACCAATGCCTGCCAAAACTGCCATATCAAGGACGGCCGCGGCCACCCGCCGACCGCGGACGCGCAAAGCGCCGTGTCCATGCTGGTGCGCCTGTCCATCCCGGCCGGCCGCGCCGATCAGGCCAGCCTGCTGCACGCCGGCATCGTCCCCGAGCCTGTCTACGGCGGCCAGTTGCAAGACATGGCCATCCCCGGCAGCGCGCCGGAAGGCAAGGTGCGTATCGACTATCGCAGCCTGCCCATGGACTTTGCCGACGGCACCCAGGTGCAGTTGCGCCAACCCACACTGCAGATCAGCCAGTTGGCTTACGGCCCGCTGCACCCCGACACCCAACTCTCGGCGCGCATCGCCCCGCCGATGATCGGCCTTGGCCTGCTGGAAGCCATTAGCGATGCCAGCATTCTGGCCAATGCCGACCCTGACGACGCCAATGGCGATGGTATTTCCGGGCGCGCCAACCAGGTCTGGGACGATGCCCTGGGCACAACCGTGCTCGGCCGCTTTGGCTGGAAGGCCGGCCAGCCGACGCTCAACCAGCAAAACGCCCACGCCTTTGCCGGCGACATGGGCCTGACCAGCAACCTGCTGCCCCGCGACGACTGCACCGCTACCCAAACAAGCTGTCGCCAGGCCGTCAACGGCGGCCAACCGGAAGTCAGCGATGAGATTCTCGCCCTGGTGCTGTTCTACAGCCGCAACCTTGCGGTGCCGGCCCGTCGCCAGGTCGATGATTTGCAGGTGCGCCAGGGCAAACAACTGTTCAACCAGGCCGGTTGCAGCAGTTGCCATCGCCCATCGTTCACCACGCGCAGCGATGCCGCCGAGCCCGAGCAGGCCAATCAGTTGATCCGCCCCTACAGCGACCTGCTGCTACATGACATGGGCGAGGGTCTGGCGGACAATCGCGCGGAATTTCTTGCCAGTGGCCGCGAATGGCGCACCGCCCCGCTGTGGGGGCTGGGCCTGACGGAAACCGTTAACGGCCATAGCCAACTGCTGCACGACGGCCGCGCCCGCAACCTGCTCGAGGCGATTCTCTGGCATGGCGGCGAAGCTGAAACCGCCCGCCAGCAAGTGCTGGCCTTCGATGCCGAACAACGTGCCGCCCTGCTGGCCTTTTTGCATTCTCTCTAGGAGCCATTCATGTTGCGTATGCCCATTACCGCCAGCTTGCTGGCCCTGGCCCTCAGCGCCTGCAGTCCCGCCGACCCGCACCAGCAAACCAGCAGCGCCCTGGCCAGCGGCGTGTTGTTGCCGGCCTACCAGCACTGGCTGCAGGCCGACCAGCAACTGGCCGCCAGCAACCAGGCGTTCTGCCAAAATGAGGCGGACCTGGCCAGCGCCCGTGCGGCCCTGCTCCAGGCCCAAGGCGCCTGGAGCGCCCTGCAACCGCTGCTGCTCGGCCCGCTGGCCGAAGGCAACCGCGCCTGGCAGGTGCAGTTCTGGCCGGACAAGAAGAACCTCGTCGCCCGCCAGGTCGAAAGCCTGTTGAGCAAGCCCGCGCCGCTCACCCAGGCGGCACTGGACCAGGCCAGCGTGGTGGTTCAGGGCCTGACCGCGACTGAATACGTGCTCTTCGAGCAAAGCCTCGACCTCGGCCAGGCGGAGCAAAAGAGCCGTTACTGCCCGCTGCTGATCGCCATCGGCGGTCACCAGCAGGCACTGGCCGCCAACATGCTCGAACAGTGGCAGACCAAGGACGGCATGCTCGCGCAACTGCAAGCCTTCCCTAACGAGCGCTATGCCGACGGCAAAGAGGCCATCGCCGCGATCCTGCGCAGCCAGGTCACCGGCCTGGAAGGCATGAAGAAGAGACTCGGCACCCCACTGGGCCGGCAAACCAAGGGCCTGCCCCAGCCTTATCAAGCCGAAGCCTGGCGCAGCAACGCCAGCCTGAGCAACCTGCTGGCCAGCCTGGGCAGCGCCGAACAGCTCTGGCAAGGCGCTAAGGCCGATGGTCTGCGCGCCCTGCTGAGCCGCGAACAACATGAGCTGGCCAACCGCATCGACGCCGCCTACCAGGACAGCCGCCAGCAACTGAGCGCCCTCGACCAGCCCCTCAGCCAACTGCTTGGCAGCGACAGTGGCCGCGCACAATTGAATGCCCTGTACGACAGCCTCGCGCGCCTGCATCGCCTGCATGAAAGCGAACTGGCCAAGGCCCTGGACATTCAGTTGGGCTTTAACGCCAACGATGGCGACTGAGGCAGACACCCCATGAACCGTCGGCATTTTCTCCAGTTCAGCGGCCTCGCCCTGCTCGGCGCCGGGGCGCTGGGCGGCTGGACCCTGACCCGGCAAAGCCACCAGCCACTGCTGCTGTCCGCCCGTAACGACGCAGCCGGGCGCCACTACGCCGTGGGTTTTCGCCTGGATGGCAGCCAGGCGTTCAGCACCCAGGTGGCCAGCCGCTGTCACGACATCAGCGTACACCCGCAGCAGCCGCTGGCGCTGTTTGTCGGCCGCCGCCCCGGCACCGAGAGCTACCTGATCGACTGCCGCGACGGCCGTTTGCTGCAAACCCTGCGCACGCCGGCCGACCGCCATTTCTATGGCCACGCGGTGTTCCACAAGGACGGCGAATGGCTGTACAGCACCGAGAATGACACCCGCGAGCCCGGTCGCGGCGTGCTGGGTGTCTGGCGCCTGAGCAATGGCCAGTTGCAGCGCCACAGCGAACTGTCCACCCACGGCATCGGCCCGCACCAACTGCTGTGGTTGCCCGACGGCGAAACCCTGGTGGTGGCCAACGGCGGCATCCGCACCGAGGCCGACAGCCGCGAAGCCACCAACCTCGAGGCCATGGAGTCGAGCCTGGTGCTGCTGGGCCGCGACGGCAACCTGTTCAGCCGCGAACGCCTGGCCAACCCACTGAACAGCATCCGCCATCTGGCCGTGGCCGCCGATGGCAGCATCGCCTGCGGCCAGCAATACCAGGGCGAACTTGGCGACGCCGTGCCGCTGCTGGCGCTCAAACGCCCCGGCCAGCCGCTGCAGGACTTTCCGGTAGCGCCTACGCAGTTGCAGAGCATGCAGCAATACTGCGCCAGCCTGGCGATCCACGATGAGCTGCGCCTGCTGGCCCTCACCGCGCCACGGGGCAATCGCCTGCTGATCTGGGATTTGGACAGCGCGCGCCTGCGTCTGGACGCGCCATTGCCTGATTGCGCCGGCGTCGGCGCGACGGCCAACGGCTTTGTGGTCAGCTCCGGGGTCGGTCGCTGCCGCCTGTACGACTGCCGTGACGAACAGATTATCGGCCAGCCGCTGCAACTGCCTGCCGGGCTCTGGGACAACCATCTGCGCCTAGTCTGAGGCCGCCGGTCGGCTCAAGTTAACCCAGACCTGGCCGACCTATACTCAAAGCCACAGACAAACCCTACATCCCCCCCCCCGCAACGAGGCGCCCCATGGCCATTCGGAATTCCCTGCGCAGTCAAACCCTGGTTCTGCTCGGCGGCAGCTTATTACTGATGCTGCTGATCGCCCTGGGCTGCTTCAAGTTTCTCTCCGCCAATATCCATGCCTACCAAGGCCTGCTGGACCAGGAGCTGCTGGCGGCCAGCGAGGTCGACCAGGCCAATCTGGAGTTCAAGATCCAGGTCCAGGAGTGGAAAAACGTGTTGCTGCGTGGCGGCGACTCCGCCGCCCTGGACAAATACTGGAACCAGTTCGTCGAGCAGGAAGCCAAGGTGCAACAGCGCCTTGACGCCCTGCTCGCCGTACCGGGCCTGGAAAGCGAGTTCCGCCAGCAGGCCAGCCGCCTGAAAGACGAACACCGCAGCCTCGGCCAAGCCTATCGTCAGGGCCGCAGCGCATTTATTGCCGCCAACGCCGACGGCAAGGCTGGCGATGCCGCGGTCAAAGGCATCGACCGCGCCGCCAGCGAGCAAATGTCCGCCCTGGTCAGCCAACTGCATGAACATGCCCAGAAAAAGTCCGTCAGCATTGCCAGCAGCGCCAGCAGCACCATCCTCAGCGGCGTGCTGATCCTGGTCGGGGCGGCCATCCTGGTGGCCGTCGGCAGCCTGATCCTGGTCAACCGCAATTTGCTCGCACCGATCAGCACACTCACCAGCCATATCGAGCAACTCAGTCGCGGCAAGATCGGCCAACGCCTGCTCAACCAGCGCAGTGACGAACTGGGCCGGCTGACCGACTCGGCCAATGTCCTGCGTGACTTTCTCGCCGATGCCAGCCAGCAACTGCACCACAGCACCCAGGAGCTGGACAGCGCCAGCGGCAACCTGAACAACATCGCCACCCTGATGACCGAAGGCGTGCGCGAGCAGTTCGACCGTACCGACCAGGTGGCCACCGCCATGCAGGAGATGTCTGCCACCGCCCAGGAAGTGGCCCGCCACGCCGCCGAGGCCGCCCACGCCGCCGACGATGCCGACAACTCGGCACGCCAAAGCGACAACGTCATGCAGTCGACCATCAGCACCATCACCAACATTCGCAGCGAAATTGCCAACACCGCCAGTGTGATTCGCACCCTGGAAGCCGACAGCGGGCGCATCGGCAAGGTGCTGGAAGTGATTCGCGGGATCGCCGAGCAAACCAACCTGCTGGCCCTCAACGCCGCCATCGAAGCCGCCCGCGCCGGTGATGCCGGGCGTGGTTTTGCCGTGGTCGCCGACGAGGTGCGCAACCTGGCGAAGAAGACCGCCGACTCCACCGCCGAGATCAACCAGATCATCAACGATGTGCAAAACAGTGCGATCAATGCCGTGCGCGCCATCGACAGCGGCCAGAGCCGCAGCGAAGAAGGCGTCGAGCAGGTGACCCAGGCCGGCGCCATGCTGCAACGGATTTCCGGCGCCGTGGAGGCGATCCGCGACATGAACCGGCAGATCGCCACCGCCGCCGAAGAGCAAACCTCGGTGGCCGAGGACATCTCGCAAAACCTCACCGAGCTCACCGCCATCGCCAACGCCAACCAGGAGCACGTCGCGCGCACGCAAACCGCCAGCCACGCCCTGCAAGACCTGTCCGGCCAACTGGGCAGCGTCAGCCAGCGCCTGCAGGCCTAAACCTCGCCCAGTACCTGGCCAAATAGCCAGATACTGGGCTGCTTTGGCCCGCCGCAGAGCAAAACCGGCAACTGCCTGTTGCGGTAAAGCAACGCCGTAATCTTTTGCAAAGCAGCACTTTTGACTCTAAAGGCCGCCCAGGGCTAAGGTGCCAGGCTTGCTAGGCGGTCAGCACCCGCGCGGTTACCGCCCTTGCAACAGAACAGCCCCTAACACCCCTCCTGCCAAGCCAAGGATTCGGACTATGTTGCGCCGCCGCATGCTGATCATGCTCAGCCTGGTCATCCTGACCGTTGTCGCCCTCGCCAGCGCTAAATTCATCGCCATTTACCAGCAGATCCAGCAGTTCAGCGGACCGCGGCCACCGATTGCAGTCAGCACCGCCACCGCCAGCCTGCAGCCCTGGCAGAATCTGCTGCCAGCCATCGGCAGCCTGAAAGCCTTCCAGGGTGTGGAGCTGACGGTGGAAGTGGGCGGCACGGTCAACGACCTGCAGTTCAACTCCGGCGAGAAAGTCCGCCTGCACCAGCCGCTGGTGCAACTGGACAGCGATGTGGAACAGGCCAGCATGGCCACCGCCGTGGCTGAACTGGGCCTGGCCAAGGTCGAGTACGAGCGCGGCAAGAACCTGGTGGGGCGCCAAGCGATCTCGAAAAGCGAGTTCGACCGCCTGAGCGCCGAGCTGCAAAAGTCCATCACCCGGGTGGCGCAACTCAAGGCCCTACTGGAGAAGAAGCGGATCATCGCGCCGTTCGCCGGCACCATCGGCATCCGCCAGGTGGATGTCGGTGACTTCGTTGCCGCCGGCACCCCAGTGGCCACCCTGCAGGACCTCTCCACCCTGTTCGTCGACTTCTTCCTGCCGGAGCAGAACGTGCCCCTGCTGGCCATCGGCCAACAGGTGCGCATCAAGGTGGCGGCCTACCCCGACGAGGTGTTTGTCGGCCAGATCAGCGCCGTCAACCCCAAGGTCGAAGACAGCACGCGTAACCTGCAAGTGCGCGCCATGCTCGCCAACCCCAATGGCAAGCTGCTGCCGGGCATGTTCGCCAACCTGCAGGTGCTGCTGGCCGAACAGGCTGAGCAGGTGGTGGTGCCGGAAACCGCGGTGACCTTCACTCTCTACGGCAACAGCCTGTATGTGGTGGTGCCGCATACGCCGGAGCCTGCGCCCAACCCATGCGAGTCTGCCGTAGGCAGCTTGATGTGCACGATCGGCATCGCCCAGGCCCCTACGGCCGCCGAGCAGCCGGTGCAGGAGCTGCAGGTGGAACGCCGCTTTGTCGAGACTGGCGAACGCCGCGACGGCCAGGTGGTGATTCGCAAAGGCCTGAAGGCCGGCGAACAGATCGTCATTGCCGGCCAGCTGAAGCTGGATAACGGTGCCCGCGTCAGCCTGAGCGACGATCAGTCCCTGAGCGAAAACGCCAGCAGCAAGCCCGCCGCCAACTGATTCGGCGCCCGCGCCAAGGACCTTTTTTCATGGCTTTTACCGATCCCTTTATCCGTCGCCCAGTGCTGGCCACGGTGGTCAGTCTGTTGATCGTGCTGCTCGGTTTGCAGGCCTTCAACAAACTGACCATCCGCCAATACCCGCAGATGGAAAACGCCCTGATCACGGTGACCACCGCCTATCCGGGCGCCAACGCCGAAACCATCCAGGGCTATATCACCCAACCCCTGCAGCAAAGCCTGGCCAGCGCCGCCGGCATCGACTACATGACCTCGGTGAGCCGACAGAACGTGTCGATCATCTCGATCTATGCGCGCATCGGCGCCGACAGCGATCGCTTGTTCACCGAGCTACTGGCCAAGGCCAGCGAAGTGAAGAACCAGCTGCCGGCCAACGCCGAAGACCCGGTGCTGAGCAAGGAAGCCGCGGACTCCTCGGCGCTGATGTACATCAGCTTCTACAGCGACGAGCTGAACAACCCGCAGATCACCGATTACCTTTCGCGCGTAATCCAACCCAAGCTGGCCACCCTGCCCGGCATGGCCGAGGCCGAAATCCTCGGCAACCAGGTGTTCGCCATGCGCCTATGGCTGGACCCGGTCAAGCTCGCCGCCTTCGGCCTGACCGCCAATGACGTCAACGACGCGGTGCGCAAGTACAACTTCCTGTCCGCCGCCGGCGAGGTCAAAGGCCAGTACGTGGTCACCAGCCTCAACGCGGAAACCGACCTGAAATCCGCCGACGCTTTTGCCGCCATCCCGCTAAAGACCCTCGGCGACCGCCGGGTGCTGGTGCGCGACGTGGCACGTGTGGAAATGGGCGCGGAGAACTACGACTCGATCAGCTCCTTCGACGGCATCCCGTCCGTGTACATCGGCATCAAAGCCTCACCCAGCGCCAACCCGCTGGACGTGATCAAGGAAGTGCGCAAGGTCATGCCACAGCTGACCGCCCAGTTGCCGCCCAACCTGAAAGTGGCGATTGCCTACGACGCCACCCGTTTTATCCAAGCCTCCATCGATGAAGTGGTGCAAACCCTGCTTGAGGCGGTGCTGATCGTCATCGTCGTGGTGTTCCTGTTCCTCGGCGCGTTCCGCTCGGTGCTGATCCCGGTGATCACCATCCCGCTGTCGATGGTCGGTGTGTTGTTCTTTATGCAGTTGATGGGCTACTCGATCAACCTGCTGACCCTGCTGGCCATGGTGCTGGCGATCGGCCTGGTGGTGGACGACGCCATCGTGGTGGTGGAGAACATCCACCGTCATATCGAGGAAGGCAAAACCCCGTTCAATGCGGCCATCGAAGGCGCCCGCGAGATAGCCGTGCCGGTGGTATCAATGACCATCACCCTGGCAGCGGTGTACGCCCCCATCGGCTTTCTTGAAGGCCTGACCGGCGCCCTGTTCAAGGAGTTTGCCCTGACCCTGGCCGGTGCCGTGGTGATCTCCGGCATCGTCGCCCTGACCCTGTCGCCGATGATGTGTTCGGTGCTGCTGCGCCACGAGGAAAACCCCTCGGGCCTGGCCCATCGCCTCGACCAGATTTTCGAGCGTCTGAAGCAGCGCTACCAGCGCGCCCTGCACACCACCCTCGACACCCGACCGGTGGTGCTGACCTTTGCCGCCATCGTGCTGTGCCTGATCCCGTTGCTGCTGATGTTTACCGAGAAGGAACTGGCACCGGACGAGGACCAGGGCATCGTGTTCCTGATGGCCACTGCCCCGCAGCCGACCAACCTCAACTACCTGAATGCCTACACCGATCAGTTCGTGACCTTGTTCAAGGAATTCCCCGAGTACTACTCGTCGTTCCAGATCAACGGTTTCAACGGCGTCCAGGCCGGCATCGGCGGCTTCCTGCTCAAGCCCTGGGACGAGCGCCAGCGCACCCAGATGGAAATCCTTCCGGAAGTGCAGGCCAAGCTCGGACAAATCCCCGGCCTGCAGATCTTCGGCTTTAACCTGCCGTCTCTGCCCGGCACCGGCGAAGGCCTGCCCTTCCAGTTCGTGATCAACACGCCAAACGATTACGAGTCGCTGCTGCAGGTGACCGAGCGGATCAAACAACGGGCCCAGGCCTCGGGCAAGTTCGCCTTCCTTGACGTCGACCTGGCCTTCGACAAGCCGGAAGTGGTGGTCGAGATCGACCGCGAGAAAGCCGCGCAAATGGGCGTGTCCATGGAAGACCTCGGCGGCACCCTGGCCACCCTGCTGGGCGAAGGCGAGATCAACCGCTTTACCATCGACGGCCGCAGCTACAAGGTGATCGCCCAGGTGGAACGCGCCTACCGCGACAACCCCGACTGGCTGCGCAGCTACTACGTGAAGAACGGCCAGGGGCAGATGCTGCCGTTGTCGACCCTGATCAAGGTGCATGACCGCGCCAGGCCGACCCAGCTCAACCAGTTCCAGCAACTCAACTCGGCGATCATCCAGGGCTTCCCGACCGTGAGCATGGGCGATGCCATCGACACCGTGCGGCAGATCGCCACTGAAGAGGCGCCGCCGGGCTTTGCCTTCGACTATGCCGGCGCCTCGCGCCAGTACGTGCAGGAAGGCAGCGCCCTGTATGTCACCTTCGGCCTGGCCCTGGCGTTGATCTTCCTGGTGCTGGCGGCGCAGTTCGAGAGCTTCCGCGACCCGCTGGTGATTCTGGTGACCGTGCCGCTGTCGATCTGTGGTGCGCTGATTCCGCTGTTCCTCGGCTTCTCCAGCATGAACATCTACACCCAGGTTGGCCTGGTGACCTTGATTGGCTTGATCACCAAGCACGGCATCCTGATCGTCGAGTTCGCTAACCAGTTGCGCCGCGACAAAGGCCTGGGGCCGCGTGCAGCGGTCGAAGAAGCGGCGGCCATTCGTCTGCGCCCGGTATTGATGACCACCGCGGCGATGGTCTTCGGCATGCTGCCGCTGATCCTTGCCAGCGGCGCTGGTGCGGTCAGCCGCTTCGACATCGGCCTGGTGATCGCCACCGGCATGTCGATCGGCACCCTGTTCACCCTGTTCGTGCTGCCCTGCGTGTACAGCGTGCTGGCCAAGCCCAACCGCGACGACACAGCAACGGCCCAGAGCGCGCACACCTAGCCCTGTGCCAGAAACACAAAGGCCCCGTCCAGCAACAAACTGGACGGGGCCTTTTGTTTTGGCGTGAAACTCAGTCGCGGCGCGAAGGCGACAGCAGCTCGATCTTGTAACCGTCCGGGTCTTCGACAAAGGCCAGGATGCTGTTGCCATGCTGCATCGGCCCGGCTTCGCGGGTGATCTTGCCGCCACGGGCGCGGATGTCCTCGCAGGCCTTGTACACGTCGGCCACTTCCAGGGCGATATGGCCGTAGCCGCTGCCCAGCGCGTACTCACTTACGCCCCAGTTGTGGGTCAACTCAATCACGCTGTTGTGCGCCTCGTCGCCGTAACCGACGAAGGCCAGGGTGAACTTGCCGTCCGGGTAGTCGTTGCGACGCAGCAGGGTCATGCCCAGCACCTCGGTGTAGAAGGCGATGGATGTGTCCAGATCGCCGACGCGCAGCATGGTGTGCAAAATTCGCATGGTGGTTCCTTAATCTCGGTTTATGGGTGGCTGCGTCGGCGCCGCTCTTGGCGCCAGGCACAGCACTCTCAGTGCAACTGATAACGCGCCACAATCGCCTGCAACTCGCCGCTGGCCTGCAGTTGTAGCAGAGCGGCATCCAGTTGCTGCATCAGCTCCTGGCTCAGGGCGCGGCGGCTGCCGATAAAGTGAAACACGCTGGCATGCAGCACCAGTGGATGCTGTTCAACCTGCCCAGCCGCCGGCCCCAGGCTGGCCACCGCCAACGGGTCGGCCAACAGGCCATCGATGCGCCCGGCCAACAGGCGCTTGAGATTGACCTCGTCGGAGATCGCATCCTCGATCTGCACCCGCCCCGGCTCGGCACTGAGCCGGGCAAATTGCTCGCCATAGAAATAGCCACGGGTGACGCCCAGGCGAAACGCCTGCGCGCGCAAATCCTCCAGGCGCGCCAGAGGCCAGTGTTCGGCCTGCCCGGCACGCAGCAGCAAGCGCACCTGGGCGTCGCGGTAGGGCTTGGAAAAATAGGCAAACTGCTCGCGCTCGGCCGTCCACTGCACCGAGGTCGCCAGGTCGATGCGCCCGGCGCGCAGTTCGAGCAAATGGCGCTTGAACGGCAACTGCACAAACGTCAGGGTGCAGCCCATGTGCGCAACCACGGCCGTTATCAACTGCACATCCAGACCGGTCAACTGAGCGTTATCGGCCATATACATAAAGGGTCGCCAAGGCTCCCAGCCCACCGTCAGTGGACGCACACACGCCGCCCGCAGCGGCTCGCTCAGGAGCACGCCGAGCAGCAATCCACAGCGCAAAAACAAATGGACCTTGCCCCGCAACATGACCTTTCACCCATCGCCAAACTGGCATGACCATAAGGCAATTGGGCTGGCCTGGCCAGCCGCTGCGCCAACAAAAGCCAGGCCAGGGCCTGGGGTCTCGCCAGACAAAAAAACGCCCAGCCAAAGCGAGCAATACAGTTCACTTAAGCCGCCACAGGCGTAGCCCGGATGAAATCCGGGGAGGACCACTAGCGCCTCGAATTTGATCCGGGTTACAAAAATGCCGTTCACTTGAGTCAAGTGAACGGCATTAGTCGCAACATCGAGGCGCTTTGTCTACCGGCAGCCGTTAGAACAACTTACGGCCCTTGCCGGCAGCAATACGCATGCGCAGCGCGTTGAGCTTGATAAAGCCCGCCGCGTCGGCCTGGTTGTAGGCACCGCCGTCTTCTTCGAAGGTGGCGATATTGGCATCGAACAGCGAGTCGTCGGACTTGCGCCCGGTGACGATGACATTGCCCTTGTACAGCTTCAGGCGCACCACACCGTTCACGTTGGTCTGCGAGGCGTCGATCATCTGTTGCAGCATCAGACGCTCCGGGCTCCACCAGTAGCCGGTGTAGATCAGGCTGGCGTACTTGGGCATCAGCTCGTCTTTCAGGTGGGCCACTTCGCGGTCCAGGGTGATCGACTCGATGGCGCGGTGGCCCTTGAGCATGA
>DAITLT010000083.1:0-12041 GCA_036835505.1 Pseudomonas sp. | reverse complement strand
CGCGGGATGGCGATGGCGCCGTAGTCATTGCCGGCCCAGCTTGAACGCACGCGCAGCCAGCAGCTGGTTTGGTCGTTGTTTTGACCTTCCCGATCCCAGAAGAATTGCACCTTGACCCGCCCATACTGGTCGCAGTGGATTTCTTCACCGGCCGGGCCGGTGACCACGGCGCTTTGGCTGCCGAGGATGCGCGGTTTCGGGTGATTGAGCGGCGGGCGATAGGGCACGGCCCAGGGCGTGGCGGTGAAGTGGTTGCGGTAGCCTTGGTGGAAGTCCGCGTCAGCCCAGCCCTCTCCCCCGGCCCCTCTCCCATAAATGGGTGAGGGGAGATAAAAATCGGTGACAGACTCTTCCAGCACCTGCGGCTGTTTGCCCTGGTGGTGGATTTCAGTCAGCAGCCAGAGGTCGTTCCAGCTGGCGCGCGGGTGTTCGGTCAGCGCCAGAAAGTGACCGCTGACCAACAACGGCTGATCGCCGTCACCTTGCGCCAGTTCGAAGTCGTGGCGATGGCGTTCGAGGCTGCGCTGGCTGAGGTGTTTGCCACGCTGGCGATCCACGAAACGACCGGGATAATCGTAATCCTCGAGGTCGGGTTTGCATGCACTCTTGGCGGTCGCTTCCATGAGCAGCTTGGGCTTTTCGAAATCGTAATCGCGGCGGGTCACCCGGCTCGAACGGGTTTCCACCCGCACGCCGAAGCGCTTGATCACGGGTTTGTCAGCCACCAAGCCGCTGTCTTGTTGATACGCGGTGGGGGCGAGTTTGGGAAACGGCGTCTGGTCATCGCCGAAGACCAGTACATGCCCGTCTGTGCTGTGCTGGAAGTGGTAGTGAACACCTTCTTCCTCACACAGGCGCTGGACGAAGTGCAGGTCAGATTCGTCGTACTGCACGCAGTACTCGCGCTCGGGGTAGATCGAGCCGAGTTGGAATTGGTAGGCGTTGGCCTGAATGCCGTGCTCTTCGAGCACTTGGCTGATGATTTTCTCCACCGTCAGATGCTGGAAGATGCGCTGGTTGGTGCGGTGCGCCAGGTACGCCAGTTGCGGGCGCAGGGTCACGTGATAGCGGGTCAGGCGCTTGCCAGACTCGCCCTGGGCGACGCGGTAGATCTGCCCGTGAATGCCGTGGCCGGCCTGATCAAACGCGAGAAAGGCGGCCTGATGCAGCAGGCTTTGCAGATCCAGATCTGGACGTTCGCTGACCAGTTCCAGCTCGAACACGAAGGGCTGACTGATCGCTTCGCGGCCGCTGAATTCGAGCACCTGCAGATCGTGCGCAAGACCTTCGATACTGAGGCTGAAATGAGTCTGGTTGGCGGGGGCGAACATTCGTTGTTCCTCTTCTTTCGTTCCATGAGTCGAGCGGTTATGCGCGGCGCAGCCGTTTTAACCCAAGTGCTGCCGGGTGAACGTGCAGATTCGACTTTATTGCGATCCCATCTTTCTGAAACGCAGCGGCCAGGACGATGCCTGGCCGAAGCGGTGTTACGCGAACTCAGCCAGTGCTTAGGCGGAGATCGGGGTACGCCAGTCGTCGGAGCCGGAAGTGCCGGAGACTTCGTGGGTCCAGACGATTTTGCGGTAGGTGAAGTAGACGTCTTCCAGGTGGGTGAAGTGAGCCATGCCTGGATCTTGGCAGTTTGGCATGCGCGATTGCACGTCAACGATTACGGCATCTTCCAGCTCGATGGTGAAGTAATGCTCTTGAGTGCCGGTGGAGGAGGTGCGGAACCACTCAAGGCGGCACTTGGACAGGCGCTCACCGGAGGTCAGGGAGTTGAAGATCAGCGGTGAGGATTTGTCGAAGACTTTGGTGATCATCAGCGGCTTGTGTACGCGCTGGCCAGTCGGCTGACCGGATTGCGGATCACGCGGGATGATGACCTGGTGATTGAAGGCTTGCACCAGGATCTGGTCTTCATGACCTTCCTGGAAAATGTTGCCGACCGAGTCCTCGGTGAAGGTGCCTGCGGTGATCAGGCCTTGTTTGGTGCCTTCGAGGGACAGATACGCGGGTGTTGGCATGAGTGCTCTCCTTGCCTTGGGTCATGGATCTGTAGTGATCCGGGAGCAGTCCCTATAGCGACAAGCATGCCAGTTAAATAAATTCTATATATATCAATAGGTTGAAAATAGGCTGAGTGCGTGCGCCGAATAAGTGTGCGACAGATCACGGAAACTTGCGCAAATTGTTGCGCAGCGTTGTGCAGAATGTTGCGCATCACCCTCAAGGCCTTGCTGCATGAGGGCTGTAGTGCATTTTAGGCCCGAAAAACAACGAAGCTGTGCGCAACTTATTGCGCAATCTCGATTCAAGTAAATGCCCCAGCGAGAATCTACAACGGCTTTTGGTCACGCACTATGGGGCGGGCAGATTCAATGCCAATAGGCGCTCAAGGTCATGCCATCTCGCGTGTGGTCTTTTTTCTCTAGCGCCGGTCGGCTTACTTGGGTTTGTAAGCGCAGAAGCCTGGGCGTGGGCCGATTTTCGGGTGGTTGCGGCAGGTTTCCGGGCGCAGGTCGTAGACGGTACACAGGCGCGTCTTGCGGTCCAGGTACAGGCAGTCGTTGTTGCTCATGCGCACCAGGGTGAAGATTTCCGACTTCTGGTGGAAGCGCTCGACGATGCCTTCTTTCTGCAGGCGCTTGGCGATGTTTTTGCGCGGCTCGTCGCGCTCGAACTCCTGCACCAGGCCCAGGCGCAGCAGGTCGTTGAAGCGCACCTCCACCGGCATGGTGCAGCACGAGGACACGCAACTGCTGCACATGGTGCGTTCGTATTTGATCCAGGTGTCGGTGCGATCCAGGTCGGCGCCGACGATCAACAGCTTGGTCATGACTCAGAGCACCTGTATGGGGGAAGCCTTGGGCGCGCGATGATACCGACGTCCGCGCATTTGTGAACGTTCTTCTGCCCGGCGGCGGGCAATCAGTGCGGATAAATGTGTTGTGTGTCTGTGCGCTGTCGCCCATTCGTCTCTGTCAGGGGCTGCGGGTGCCGCCCTATACTCTCGCGCGCAGTCCAGGGATCGCCGGGATTTTTCGCAAACCAATTGGGAATGCAACGCATGCAATGGATCTTCATGCTGGTTGGTCTGGTGCTCGGCGCCTTGGCCGACGAATCGCTCAGCGCCGCCCTGCTCGGTGGCCTGATCGGCCTGGCGTTGGGGCAGACCCTGCGTCTGCAGGGGTTAGAGCTGCAGAACAGCGAGTTGCGCAAGGAGCTGCTGGCCTTCGCTGCGCGCTTTGAGCAGGCCGGCGTCGCGCTGCAGGAGCGCTTGCGCCAACTGGAGGCGGGGCAGACGCCAACCACTGAGGCCGCTGAGCCAGTACCGGCGGCCAGCGCCGAACCGATAGAGACGGCCGCGGCGCCCGCCGATGACGAGCTGGTCTGGGAGTTGCCCGAGGGACTGCTTGAGCGCCCGGCCGTGGCGGCGTCGAGCCCGTTGCCCGCCAATGTGTGGATGGCCGAGCCGGTCGTGGTGGCGCCGCAGCCGCTGCCGCCCAAGGCTGCGCCAGTGCCGCGCGCGCCTTCGCCGCTGGAGCGTGCCATCGACGCGGCCCAGGCCTGGTTGTTTGGCGGCAATACCGTGCTGCGGGTGGGTGTGCTGCTGTTGTTTCTCGGCCTGGCCTTTCTCCTGCGCTATGCCACCGAAGGCATGGTGGTGCCGGTGCAGGTGCGTTATGCCGGGGTCGCGGCCAGCGCCGTGGCGCTGCTTGGCCTGGGTTGGTGGCTGCGTCTGCGCAACGCCAACTATGGCTTGATGCTGCAAGGCACTGGCATCGCCGTGCTGTACCTGACGGTGTTTGCCGCGATGCGCTTGCATCCTCTGCTGAGCTCCGGGGAAGCCCTCGGCTTGTTGGTGGTGATCACCCTCTGTTCGGCCATTCTGGCGATTGCCCAGGATGCGCTTGGGCTGGCGGCGGCCGCGGCGTTGGGCGGTTTTGCCGCGCCGATTCTGACCTCCACTGGCAGCGGCAATCATGTGGCGCTGTTCAGCTACTTTGCCCTGCTGAATGCCGGCATCTTCGCCATTGCCTGGTTCAAGGCCTGGCGCCTGCTCAACCTAATCGGCTTCGTCGGCACCTTCGGTATCGGTTTGGCCTGGGGCCTGCGCTCCTATAAACCGGAACTGCTGGCCAGCACCGAGCCGTTCCTGATCCTGTTCTTTCTTATGTATGTCGGCATCGGCCTGTTGTTCGCTCGGCGCAAGTTGCTGGAAGCCGCAGGTCTGCCGGTGGATGGCAGTCGCGGCGAGCTGCTGCGCTGGTCGGCGCGTCAGGGCGATTATGTCGACGGCACCATTCTGTTCGGTCCGCCGCTGATTGGTTTCGGCCTGCAGTACGGGCTGGTCCAGCATATCGAGTTCGCCGCAGCCTTCAGCGCCCTGGGGCTGGGCCTGTTTTACCTGCTGCTGGCGCGGTTGCTGAGCGCCAAGGTGCCCGGTCGCGCGCTGCTGCTGGTGGAAACCTGCCTGGCGCTGGGGGTGATCTTTGCCACGCTGGCCATTCCCCTCGGCCTGGATGCGCGCTGGACCTCGGCGGCCTGGGCGGTGGAGGGCGCCGGCATCTTCTGGCTTGGCTTGCGCCAGCAACGGCGTCTGGCGCGGGCCTTTGCCCTGTTCCTGCAGGCGGCGGCCGGGCTGGCCTTTCTTGGCAGCTTGCAGGGTGGTAGCGCTAGCGTGCTCGACGGTGCGCCGCTCGGTGCGTTGATGCTCGGCGCGGCGCTGCTGTTCAGCCATCGTCAGCTACGTCTGGCCGCCCCCGCGCTGAGCCAGGCCTGGGAGCGCCGTGGCTTGCCGTTGCTGGCCTGTGCCGGGCTGGCGTTCCTCTACCTGATCGCGCCGCTGAACTTCGCCGCGCAAGTGACGGCCATCTGCTGGGCGCTGGCCGGGCTGGCGACGCTGATTGTCGGCCTGCGCCTCCAGTCACGCAGTTTTCTGTTCAGCGCCTTTGCCGTGCAGTTGCTCGGTGGCGCGCTGTTCCTGTTGCAGCTGGATACCGCCCAGGATGGCGCCAGTGGGGTATTCAGCGCCGGTTGGCGCGGCCTGATGACGGCCTCGCTGATTGGCCTGGCGCTGATCGGCGGCATGCTGTTTGCCGCCCGCGATCAGTTGGTGCGCAGCGATGTGCGCTTGTTGCGTGGGCTGTCGCTGGTGTTGCTGGCCGGACTGCTGCTGATCAACCTGGCGGTGCTGTTCGTCCTGCCCTGGCAAACCGCCAGTGCGGTGTGGGGCGGCAGCGGTTTGCTGATTATCTGGCTCAGTCTGCATCTGCAACAGCGCGCCAGTTTTATCTTCGGCCTGCTGTTGCAGGTGGTGGGCGGTGTGGCCTTCCTCGGCGCCAGCCCGCTGCTGTTGGGTTCGTTGAGTGGTGTCGGGTTACGTCCGCTGGCCCATGCCGGCTTCTGGACACCCTTGGTGCTGGGTCTGGCCGCGCTGGTTGGCGCCTGGCGCTTGCAGCAGGTGGCGCGCCGCGAGAGTGCCGGCGACTTGGGCCGTTTGAGCCTGGAGCGCTTATCGCAACTGCTGCTGGTTTGGGGCACGGGCTGGTGGGCCCTGGCCTGGGTCAGCGAAGTCTGGCGCTTTGTGCCGGGCCCTTGGCAGGCCACGCTGCTGTTGCTGACCCTGGCCGGTAGCGCGGCGCTGGTTACCTTGTTGGCCAAACGCTGCGATTGGCGTGCGCTGGCCCGGCTGCAGACCTTGCACATTCCGGTCGCCAGCGTGTTGTTGGCCCTGAGCTGGTCGAGCAGTTGGAACCCGGCCGCGCACCTTGCCTGGCTGGCCTGGTTGCTGGTGTTTGCCGTGCATTTTGTCGGCCTGCGTCAGTTGGCGGCGTTACTGCCCACGCGCGCCCTGAGTGCCAGCCATGTGCTCGGCTGCTGGTTGCTCCTCGCTGTGCTGGCGCTGGAGTTGCGTTACTTGCTGGCGCTGCTGGCCGAGCACTACAACGCCTGGCGTTGGCTGGGCTGGGCGCTGCTGCCAAGCGCCTATCTGTGGCTGATGGCGCAGCCGCGGCGTCTACCCTGGCCGGTGGCGGAGTATGGGCGTGAGTATCGGCTGCTGGCGGCTGCACCTCTGGCCGCGCTGATGTTGGCCTGGTTCTGGTTGGCCACTATCGCCAGCGATGGCGCCGCCGAGCCGTTGCCTTATCTGCCGCTGATCAATCCGCTGGAGTTGGGGTTGCTGTTTGCCCTGTTTGGTGTGACCCAGTGGTTGCGCAGTGGTTTGCCGGCACTGGGCTGGAGCCCTGGGCGCACGGCTGCGTTGGTGCAACTGCTGGCCGGTGCCTCGCTGTTCGCCTTGCTCACCGCGGCGGTACTGCGCGCCGTGCATCACTGGGCGGCGGTGCCTTATGCCGTGCAGCCGCTGTTGCAGTCGATGCTGGTGCAGGCGGGCTTGTCGCTGGTGTGGACGCTGATCGCCTTGCCGCTGATGATCTTCGCCCACCGCCGTGGTCGTCGCGAGTTGTGGCTGGTGGGCGCGGCGCTGATTGCCTTGGTGGTGGCCAAGCTGTTCTTCGTCGAGCTGGGCAACCAGGGTGGGCTGGAACGTATCGTGTCGTTTATTGGGGTCGGCGTTTTGCTGCTGATCGTGGGTTATTTCGCGCCACTGCCCCCTCGGCAGGCGGCGCCAGACGTTGAGCAGGTCAAGTTATGAAGGGTATTTTCGCCGGCAAACGGCGCCTGTGGGTCGGGCTGGCCGCCAGCCTGTTACTGCCACTGGCGGTCGCCCAGGACGCTCCGGCTGACTTCAGCACCCAGGCGGCCCTGACCTTGACTGGGGAAGGCCCCTGGTATCGCTTGCAGGTGCCGATGACCCTGCAGTTTGCCGCCCGCCATGCGGACCTGCGCGACCTTCGCGTATTCAATGGCGAAGGCCAGGCGCAGGCCTATGCCCTGACCCTGGGGCGTGCCGAACAGCAGGTGCAGGTGCGCCAGACGGCGGTGAAGTGGTTCCCGTTGCACGGAGCCAAGGATGGCAGCGCCGAAGCGCCGGGTATTCGTGTGCAGCGCAGCGAGGGCGGCACCCTGGTGGAGGTGTTGAGCGAGACGGGCGGCAAGCCTGAGCAGCAAATCCTGCGCGGCTGGCTGCTGGATGCCAGCGCTATCGAGGCACCGCTGGAGCAGTTGCAACTGGACTGGAGCAGCGACAGCGACGGCTTCCAGCGTTTCAGCATCGAGGCCAGCGATGACCTGCAGCATTGGCAAAGCTGGGGCGAAGGGCAGATTGCCCGCCTGGCGTTTGCCGATGAGCAATTGCAGCAGCGTCGGGTCAACCTGCCCGGCCAGTCAGCGCGCTACCTGCGCCTGCTCTGGCTGGCGCCGCAGCAAGCCCCGCAGTTGCTGGCGGCCGAATTGAGCAGCAGCGACCGGCAGGCCAAAGCGGCGCCCATGGCCTGGTCGGCCGCCTTGCCGGTGAGTAGCAGCAAACCCGGCGAGTACACCTGGGAGCTGCCCTTGGCGTTGCCTTTGGAACGTGTACACATCAGCTTGCCCCAGGCCAATACCCTGGCGCCGGTAACCCTTTATGGCCGTCGTGACGGTACGCTGCAGTGGCAGGTGCTCAATCGCAGCCTGCTGTACCGGGTGCCCCAGGGCGGCAAGGAGTCGCTGCAGGAACATATCGAGCTGTATGGCGCGCCGGTGCAGCAGCTCAAACTGGTGGTCGATGAACGCGGCGGTGGCCTGGGCAGCAGTGCGCCGCAGATCACTGTGGGGCTGCGCGCCACCGAGTTGGTGTTTCTCGCTCGCGGCACACCGCCGTATCAGTTGGCGTTGGGTAATCAGGCCGCGCAAGCCGCCAACTTGCCGTTGAGCACGTTGATTCCTGGCTACGAGCCGGCGCGTCTCAGCCAGTTGGGTGTGGCCAACGTGGCGCTGCCGACCGCAGCCACAGCCGAGCCGCAGGCACCCGTCGCTGCGGCGACCGACTGGAAGCGGATCGGTTTGTGGACGGTGCTGTTGCTGGGCGTCGGCCTCTTGATGTTAATGGCCATGAGCGTGCTGCGCACGACGCAGGCTAAACCCTGAGCTATCGTCAGGGGCCTGCCGGCAACCTGGTTCAAGGTGCCGGCATGGCTCTGACCATAGCCGGCCAATCTGGAGTGGCGTGAATGACTAGTTGCAACGCTGGCTGGGCCTTGTCGGCCCCGGTGTTGTTGACCCTGGCGGTGTGCCTGGGGGTGGCGTTCCTGTCCGCCTGGGTGAATCGGCAGCGGCATTTTCCCGGCCAGCGCAGTTTCTTTCTGCTGCACCTGGGCACGCTCTGGTGGATGGCCGCCGCCGCCCTGGAAATGGCCAGCCAGGGGGCGCAGTGCAAGATGTTCTGGGCGTCCATGGCCTGGCCGGGGATTCTCGCCGTACCAACCTTCTGGGCCGTATTCCTCTGGCAGTACGTCAACAGCGAGCGTCGGCCGATTTCCTTGCGCCAGGTTGGCGGCCTGACCCTGGTGCCGGTGCTGGTCTGGTTGCTGGCCCTGAGCAATCCCTGGCACTGGCTGTTTTATGACGCCGCCAGCGCGCCGATTTCAGCCGAGGTGGGCGCGCCTATTGATTACCGGCATGGCCCGCTGTTTTTCGCCACCGCCGCTTACGTGTACCTGTTTATGGCCTTCTGCCTGCTGATCGTGCTGCGTGCGGCTGCGGTCAGCCAGGGCCTGTATCGTCGCCATTACCTGGCCTTTGTCGTGCTGACGGCCGTGCCCTGGGCGGCCAACATCAGTTATGTGGTGTTTGGCTGGACGCTTTTCGGCTTTGATCCAACCCCCTTCAGCTTCGCCTTTACCTTGCTGGCCCTGGCCTGGCTGATCATCGGCGTGCGCCTGTTCGACGTATTGCCGGTGGCTCGCCATCTGCTGCTGGAGGCCCTGGTTGATCCGGTGCTGGTGATTGATACGCGCCAGCGGGTGATTGAGGCCAATCCCGCCGCCTTGCAACTGGCGGGCCTGAGCGATGGCTGGCAGGGCCGCCTGCTGGTGGATTGGCCGGTGTTCGGGCACGATCTGCACGCCTTGCTGCAACCCCAGGCGGGCGCTGCCGAGGCGCCGCTGTTGGCGCTCAGCGAGCCGTTGCGCTATTTCGAAGTGCGCCAGCGGGCCATCGAGCGCTACGTTCGGCGTGAGCGGATGGTGCTTGGCGAGATGCTCTACCTGCGCGATGTGACCCGTCGCCACCTCAGTGAGCGCCAGTTGGCCGAGGCCCTGGGGCTTAGCGAAGAACGCCTGCAAACCATCTCGGCGCTGCATGCGCAACTGCGTGAGCAGGCCCTGCACGACCCCCTGACCGGGCTGTTCAACCGCCGCTACCTGATCGAATTCTTCCAGCGTGAACAGGCGCGGGCCTTGCGTGAGCGCACCAGCCTGGCTCTGGCGATGATCGATCTCGATTATTTCAAGCGCCTGAATGACAGTCACGGCCATCTGGTTGGCGATGAGGTGCTGCAGGCCGTGGCCCAGCATCTACAGGACAACCTGCGCAGCACCGATGCGGTGTTTCGTATCGGCGGCGAGGAGTTCTTGTTGATCCTCCCGGATGCCGAATTGGACGAGGCCGTGAGCCGGGTCGAAGGCCTGCGCGCGCAGTTGGCGGCCAGCCCCCTGCCGACCCGCGCCGGCGCCCTGAGCGTGACGCTCTCGGCCGGCGTGGCGCTGTGGCCCAATCATGGGCATACCCTGGAAGAGCTGATGCAGGCCGCCGACCGGGCGTTGTACCAGGCCAAGCGCGATGGTCGCGACCGGGTGCAGGTGAGCCAGTCTTGAGCGGTACCGGGGCGCGCCCTTGGCGGGCGCATGCCTGGGCCTACCGATAAGCGGCGCGGGAGGCATCGGGCGGCGTAAACAGGTAGACTGCGCACGGTTTTTTATCCTTCCGGAGCCTTCCATGTCTCGCGTTACCCTCAGCCGCTACCTGATTGAACAAACTCGCTGCAACAATACCCCGGCGGATTTGCGGTTTCTTATCGAAGTAGTGGCCCGTGCCTGCAAGGAAATCAGCCACGCTGTTTCCAAGGGCGCACTGGGCGGCGTGCTCGGCAGCATGGAAACCGAGAACATCCAGGGCGAGGTGCAGAAGAAGCTCGACGTGCTGTCCAACGAGATTCTGCTTGAGGCCAACGAGTGGGGCGGCCACCTGGCTGGCATGGCGTCGGAGGAAATGGACAACGCCTATCAGATCCCCGGCCAATACCCCAAAGGCGCTTACCTGCTGGTATTCGACCCGCTGGACGGCTCCTCCAACATCGACGTCAACGTTTCGGTGGGCACCATCTTCTCGGTACTGCGTTGCCCGGATCGCAATGGCAACGAGGGCGATCTGGGCGAAGAGGCCTTCCTGCAGAAAGGCACCGAGCAGGTCGCGGCCGGTTACGCCATCTACGGCCCGCAGACCATGCTGATGCTGACCCTCGGTGACGGCGTCAAGGGCTTCACCCTGGATCGCGAGCTGGGCAGCTTCGTGCTGACCCACGACAATATCCGCGTACCAGAAAGCACCGCCGAATTCGCCATCAACATGTCCAACCAGCGTCACTGGGAAGCCCCGGTGAGCCGTTATGTCGAGGAGTTGCTGGCCGGCAAGAACGGGCCGCTGGGTAAGAACTACAACATGCGCTGGGTCGCGGCCATGGTGGCTGATGTACACCGCATCCTCACCCGCGGCGGCCTGTTTATGTACCCGCGCGATTCCCGCGAGCCAGAGAAGCCGGGCAAGCTGCGCCTGATGTACGAGGCCAACCCGATGTCGTTCATCATCGAGCAGGCGGGCGGCATGGCCACCAACGGTCACCAGCGCATTCTCGACATTCAGCCGACCTCGCTGCACCAGCGCGTAGCGGTATTCCTCGGCTCAAAACAAGAGGTTGAGCGCGTCACCGGCTATCACTCGGCCTGAGTAGGCTTACCGGCGAGCGGCCGCGATGGTCGCTCGCATGCCCCGGCGCAAGGCCGGGGCGCTGCCGATCCGGGCAGCGGGGCGCGCGCTGTGCGATGCTCAAGGTTCAATCGAATCGCCAAGGAGTCTGTTATGTCCCCGCGTGTGCTACTGCTACTGGGTGCCGTGCTGTGCCTGAGCGCCTGCAGCAAGATCAATCAGGAAAACTACGCCAAGTTGCAGGTCGGCATGCCCAGGGCCGAGGTGGAGGCCTTGCTCGGTGCGCCCACCGAATGCTCCGGCGCGCTGGGTCTGGGCAGTTGTAACTGGGGTGATGAGAAAACCTTTATCAGCGTGCAATACGCCGGCGACAAGGTACTGTTGTTCTCCGCCCAGGGTCTGAAATAGGAGTGTGTATGCGTGGCCTTATCGGCTTGTGCCTGTTTGCATTGTTGACCGGTTGCATGGCTGCGGGGGCGCCGGTGGGCGTGCCGCAAACGGTCGAGCGGGTGGATCTGCAGCGTTACCAGGGCACCTGGTACGAGCTGGCGCGCCTGCCGATGTTCTTCCAGCGCAACTGCGCCCAGGCCGAGGCCCATTACGCGTTGCAGGCCGACGGCACGCTGGCGGTGCGCAATCGCTGCCAGACCCTTCAGGGTGAGTGGCAAGAGGCTCGCGGTCAGGCCTTTGCCCAGCAGGCGGGGCAGACCGACAAACTCTGGGTGCGCTTCGACAACTGGGTCAGCCGGCTGCTTCCCGATCTGACCCGTGGCGATTACTGGGTGCTCTACCTGGATGACGATTACCGCGTGGCCCTGGTCGGCAATCCCGATCGCCAGTACCTATGGCTGCTGTCGCGCACGCCGCAGGTGTCGGCCAAGACCCGTGAGCAGTTGCTGAGCATCGCCCGCGAGCGCGGCTATGCCACCGACGGGCTGATCTGGCGCGTCGCCGATCAAGCCATCGGCCGGCCCTGAGCTCACTCCCAGCTCAGTCGCGCCAGTTGCCACTGGCCGTCTTCCCGCCACCACTCCAGTTGCACCCGGTAATGACTGGCGCTGTCCGGGAGCAGGCCCGCGGCGCCGGTCAGCGCCACCTGTAACTCGCTATGGCCGCGCTCGCGGTAGGTGGGGTCGAGGTAGCTGTTCTGGCCCAGCGCTAGCACGCGCACA
>DAITLT010000082.1:0-12299 GCA_036835505.1 Pseudomonas sp. | reverse complement strand
AGATCCAACAGATCATTCAGCGCCTGCAAAACAGCGCCAACGGCGTATTGAACGTGATGACCGTCAACGGCGAAAAAGCCCAGGGCAGCATCGAACGCTCGGTGCAGGCCACCCAGATGCTCGACGTGATCGCCCAGGCCGTCGGCCAGATCAACCAGCTGAACGCCGGCATTGCCCAGTTCACCCAGGAACAGATCGGCCTTTCCAGTTCGATCCAGCAAGAAACCGCAGTCCTGCAAGGGGATGCCCAGGCCACCGCCCATGGTGCTCAAGCCACTGCCCGCCTCGGCGAGCAATTGCTCAGCACCGGCGACCACCTGCGCGCAGCCACCGCCCAGTTCCGCGTATAACCAGAAGCAACAGGAGCACACCTGATGAGTAAACGTCACCTTCTCGGCCTGGCCGTCTGCCTGGCCAGCCTGCCAGCCCTTGCCGTAGAGCAAGGCGAGTATCAGTTCAACGGCTTCGGCACCGTTGGCATCACCCATATGGGCGGCGAAAGCGACCTCGACTACGGCATGCAAGGCCAGACCAACGATGGCTGGCGTGGCGATCAGCTGTCCAAGCTGGCCGTGCAACTGCGCTACGGCATCACCGACACCCTCAGCGTAACCGGCCAACTGGGTACCAAGCCGGTTCAGGACTCCTGGGAAGCCGGCCCCGGCAACCTGTACCTGGCCTGGGAAGCGAGCGACAACCTGACCCTGCGCGGCGGCCGCCTGGGCACGCCGATCTACATGTACTCGGAAACCCTCAACGTCGGTTTCTCCTACCCCTGGCTGCGCCTGCCGGAAGAGGTCTACAGCCTGGTGCAACTGACCAGCCACGACGGCGGTGACGTGCTCTACAACCGCAGCACCGACATCGGCACCCTAAGCTTCCAGGTCGCCGGCGGCCAGGCGATTGACCGCGAGCAATATGCGCTGGATGAGATGCACGACATCGACTATCGCGATGTGTTTGCCGCCAACCTGGCGCTGTCCACCGATAACTTCGGTACCTTCCGCGTTGGCTATGCCGAAGCTGATCTGAAGATCACCGTGGATGACACGGTAGCCTTTGGCCCGGCCTCGGTTAACTTCCCATTTGTAACCTACGACGGTAACAAGGGTAAGTTCAGCTCGATTGGCCATCAGTATGACGATGGCACCTGGCTGAGCGCCGCCGAGGCGGTCAAGCTGAGCATCGAGAACAACGAAGAAGCCGCAACCAACGCCTTCTACATCATGGGCGGCCGCCGCTTCGGCGACTACCTGGCACATGTCACCTATGGCCAGTTGGACGATCCATCCGGTCGCCAGGTGTCGATGACCTACGGCCTGAACTACAGCTTCAGCCCGACCGTGACCCTCAAGGGCGAATACAAGCGTGTCGATACCTCGCAAGGCGAAGATGCACTTGGCGTATTCCAGGGTAATGCCCAACAGACGCTGAATAATGCTTTTGGTCAGTCTTACGGCACCCCAGACGCTGACATCTTCAGCGTCGGCGTCGACTTCATCTTCTAAGGAGAGCCTTAATGAAAAAATTGCTTAGTGCTCTCGCCCTGCTCAGTTGCGCCACCCTGGCCCAGGCCGAAGTGGCAGTGATCGTCAATGCCGGCGCCAGCGCCGCCCCTAGTCAGGCCGATGTTGCCAACATCTTCCTGGGCAAGGACAAGTCGCTGAAAGGTGTCGACCAGGCCGCCTGGAACCCGACCAAGGAGAAGTTCTACGCCGGCGTGGCGAACAAGAACGAATCCCAGCTCAAGTCCTACTGGTCGGGCCTGGTATTCACCGGCAAGGGTCAACCGCTGCCCACCGTGGCCGATGACGCCGCCGTGGTCGCCAAGGTAGGTGCAGAAGCCGACGCCATCGGCTATGTCGATGCCGCCGCGGTCACCGACAAGGTCAAGGTGCTGTTCAAGCTGCCTTGATCGCCCCGCTCCTGTAGCCGAGCACAGAAGCCGCCCTCCGGGGCGGCTTTTTTGTGGCCGAGCGGCAATTTGCCTACGCCCATATTGCTGCTCCTGACATCGCCGCTCTATAGTGGCGCCCCCTTTGCTGGCCAGTTCCCATGGCGCACCTGCGACCACAACAACACCTGCTGACCCTCTGGCTCACCAGCCTGGCCCTGGTGTTTGCCGCGCTTATGCCCATGCCCGGACAAAGCCCCGGCACGATGCTCACTTGGGCGCAAATGTGTACCGCGCGCGGCTACGTGCAGGTTGCCGTGGAGCAACCTGCAGGCTCCGACGACTCGACCCCATCAAACACCGCCTGTCTGTGGTGCAGCCTGCATTGCGGGCAGGCGCAATTACCCGGCAACAGCCTCACCCTGGCCTTGCTGGTCGCACCGCAGCGCCGTCTACCGAGCGCACCCAGGGTTCTCCTCGCGCCCTCCCGTAACTGGCCAGCAGCCCTCTCACGCGCACCTCCCCGGCAGGCCTGAATAGCACCTGCACAATCACTATAAGCATCTGCCAACAACAGCTGCCGGCAGCGTTACGAGCGCGTCGGCAGTGATGATTGAGGCCCGCTGCTGGCGGGCACCTGGGAAATCCTATGCACAACAAATACCTGGCTGGCCTACTGGTCGGCATGCTTGGTGGCGCCCATGCCGCCGACAATCCATCAACCGCCCTGCACCTTGAGCAAACCACCGTCACCGCGACCCGCGAAGCACAAAAACTCAGCGAGATCCCGGCCAGCGTAGTGCGCAGCGAAGCCAGCGAAATTGCCGAACTGCGCCCACGGCATCCCAGCGAGGCGCTCAACCGCATGCCTGGCGTGCGCCTCAGCAACCTGTCCGGCGAAGGCCACTCCACCTCCATTCGCCAGCCGCTGACCACGGCGCCCGTCTATTTGTTTCTCGAAGACGGCATTCCGACCCGCTCCACCGGCTTTTTCAACCACAACGCCCTGTATGAGATCAATGTGCCGCAGTCCGGCGGCATCGAGGTCAGCAAGGGGCCGGGTAGCGCGCTCTATGGCTCGGATGCGATCGGCGGGATCGTTAACGTGCTGACTCCGGAGCCGCCACCCGTAGCCGAATTCGGTCTCAGCACTGAACTCGGCAGCTACGGCTGGAAGCGCCTGCTGCTGGATGCCGGCGACTCCAACGAGCGCGACGGCTTTCGCGCCAACCTCAACCTCACCCGCATGGACGGCTGGCAGGAGCATGCCGGTTATGACCGCCAGAGCGCTTTATTGCGCTGGGATCGGCAGCACAATGACGCGCTGCGGGTAAAGACCGTAATGTCCTACTCGCAGATCGATCAGGCCCATGTCGGCAGTCTCAATCATGCCGAGTACCGTGATGACGAGCGGCACAACAACATTCCCTTCTCCACTCGCCAGGTCGAGGCGCTGCGCATCTCCAGCGCGTTTGATTACGACCTGAGCGCTAACAGCCTGCTGTCCTTCACGCCCTATTTCCGTGACAACAGCATGGACATCATCCCCAGTTGGTCGGTGAGTTACGACCCTAGCGAATACACCACGGCCAACCGCTCGTTCGGTTTTCTCAGCAAGTACCGCATCGACTTCGAGCCGTTACGCACCCGCCTGATCGTCGGCCTGGACTACGACTACAGCCCCGGCTCGCGCGAGGAAGATTCGATCGCCCTGACGCGCACAAGCAACGCCCACGGTGCTACCGACTATCAACTGAACCGGGGCGTGGCGCCGGTGCGCATTTATGACTATGACGTGGCCTTCCAGAGCGTGTCGCCCTATCTGCACGGCGAACTGTCGCCCACCGACAAGCTGCGCCTGACCGCCGGCCTGCGCTACGACCAGATGCAATACGACTACGACAATCGCCTCAATGGCGGCCAGGCCGGCGCCAGTAAGGGCGTAACCGGCGCCTTTCCCGGCAACGGCTGGTACGGCCATGTTGACGACAGCAAGGTGCATTACCAGCACCTGAGCCCCAAACTCGGCGCCACCTATGCCTTCACCCCGGAGCTGAGCGCCTTCGTCGCCTACAGCAACGCCTTCCGCGCACCCTCGGAGAGCCAGGTGTTCCGTGGTTCGCGGGAAAGCAGTGCAGCGCGGGCCCAGGCCGCCGCCGAAGCCCTGCTCGATCTCGATCCAGTGCTGGTGGACAACTACGAGATTGGCCTGCGCGGTTACAACCAGCGCCTGGATTATCAGGTCTCGCTGTACCACATGACGAAAAAGGACGACATCCTCAGCTACCAGGACCCGCTGACCAACCAGCGCCGCGCAGTGAATGCCGGGGAAACCCTGCACCGCGGCATCGAGCTGGGCCTAGGCGTGCAATTGGCCGAGGCCTGGCGCTTGGACAACAGTCTGTCCTATGCCAAACACAGCTACGAGCAATGGTCGGCCTCCGGCACCCAGGATTACAGCGGCAATGAAATGGAGGCGGCGCCGCGCTTAATCGGCAGCAGCCGTCTCAATTACGCCCCGAGCGTGCTTAACGGCGGGCGCTTTGAGCTGGAATGGCAGCACCTGGGCAGCTATTGGCGCGACGCGGCCAACACCAGCAAATATGCCGGACATAACCTGCTGCACCTGCGCAGCAATTACCTGTTCGACGAGCAGACGGAAATCTTCGCCAGCCTCAACAACCTGCTGGACAAACGCTATGCGGAGACCTCCAGTCTGAACAACACCGGCCCCACCTACAATGCGGGCCTGCCACGCAACCTCACGGCTGGCGTGCAACTACGCTGGTAAACCGCTGGCGGGGCCACAGCGCCCCGCCCTCGCACAGGAACCCCGCGATGAAACTATCCTCCCTGCCCTGGCTGGCCATCTTGCTGCTTAGCTGCGGCCTGCAGTCGGCCCTGGCCGGCGGCGCACATGGCCAGCACGGCGAGCTGGCCGTTGGCCTGGCTTCTGGCCCGGACGGCACGCTCTACGCCGCCCTGGTCAATCACGGCCACCTGCAAATCCAGCGCAGCCAGGACGACGGTCACAGCTGGCAAGCCCACGCCCAGGTCAACCGCGAGGCCGAAGCCATTGCCGCCGATGGCGAAAACCATCCGCAATTGGCCGTAGACGCCAAGGGTGCGCTGTATGTCAGCTGGGCGCGGCGTTTCGAGCAGCGCTTCACCGGCGACGTACGCTTTGCCCGCGCCGAGAATGGCCGCGACTTCAGCGCACCCGTCACCGTACATCAGGATCGTAGCCAGACCGGACACAGCTTCCCGCGCATGCACCTGAGCCCCGACGGACGCCTGCAACTGATCTGGATCGACGGCCGCGAAGGCCTGGCCGCAAAAGCCGTCGGCGGCGAGTACGCCGGCTCGGCGTTGTATGCCACGCACTCGGACGACGGCGGGCGGACGTTTGCCGCCGAGTACAAGCTGATCGACCATTCATGCCAGTGCTGTCGCCTGGCCCTCAGCCAGGATAACGACGGCAGCCTGCTGCTGATGTGGCGCCAATTGTTCGCCAATGGCGAGCGCGACCATGCCCTGCTGCGCCTGCCCCGCCAAGGCGCGGCCGAGCCGCTGCAACGCGCCACCTTCGATGCCTGGCGCATCGACGCCTGTCCGCACCACGGCCCGGCGCTGACGGTGGACGGCGCCGGTCGCCGGCATGCCGTTTGGTTCAGCCCCCATGGCGAAACCGGGCCGGTGTTCTACGGCCAGCTTGATAGCCAGGGCGTACAGGGCCAGCGGGCCGTCGGCGGGCCACGCGCCAGCCATGCCGACATCGCCAGCCTGGGCCAGCGGGTGGTGCTGCTGTGGAAGGAGTTCGACGGCGAGCAGACCCACTTGCGCGCAGAAATCTCCGACGATGGCGGGCGCAATTTTCGCAGCAGCACACTGGGCCAGAGCAACGGCCCCTCCGATCACCCCCGCCTGTTACGTCACGGCCAGCGTTTGCTGGCCTTCTGGCATAGCGCAGAACACGGCCTACAAGGATACCCTCTGCCATGATCCGCTTCTTTTCCCGCTGCCTGTACAGCCTGTGCCTGATCACCAGCCTGGCCGTCGCACAAGCCCCCATCGAGGCGCTGAACAAGGCGCAGGCGCGCCTGCTCGTCGATCCCAGCCAACACCAGCAGCCCACCCTGCTGACGCTGTGGTCGCTGGAGTGCGCCTACTGCAAGAAGAACCTCACCCAGTTCGGTGAGCTACTGCGCCAGTACCCGAACATCCAGTTACTCACCCTGGCCAGCGAACCGGCCACCGGCGAGCATGCCGCGCTGCTGCAAAAACTGGCCCTGCCCGGCCGGCATTTCGCCTACGGCAACGAGGCCCCCGAAGCCCTGGCGTTCGCCATCGACCCAAACTGGCGCGGCGAGCTGCCGCGCACCCTGTTGTTTGATGGCAAGGGCGGCCGCCAAGCACTGTCCGGGGTGATAGCGCCGCAGCGCGCCTTGCAGTTACTTGGCCTGGAGCCAGCTCGCTGAGCAAATGATTGACTGCCGACGCCCTCCTGCGACCAAAGTGCAATTGGCGCGCGGCGCGGGCGTGGGCCAGCATCCAGGTAAAGCCCTGGCTGGTAATTCACGATGCAGATCGACGCGCAACATCCCGGCAAAGTGGCGGTGATGCAGAACATCCACGGCACCATGGAGTTTCTGCGCAAGTATCCGCCGTTCAACCAGATGGAGGCCGCGCACCTGGCCTTTCTGGTGGAGAACTGCCAACTGCGCTTCTATGCAGCCGGCGACAGCATCATCAAGCCCAGCGACGGCCCGATCGAATACTTCTACATCGTCAAGCAGGGCCTGGTACACGGCGAGCGGCCCCACAGCAGCAAGGACGGCAAGGAAACCACCTTCGCGATCACCACCGGCGAGTGCTTCCCGCTGGCCGCGCTGATTGGTGAGCGCGCCACCCGTACCGAACACCTGGCCGCCCAGGATTGCTTCTGCCTGCTGCTCAACAAGCCGGCCTTTATCAAGCTGTTCACCCTCTCCAGCCCGCTGCGCGACTTTGCCCTGCGCGGGGTCAGCAGCCTGCTCGATCAGGTCAACCAACAGGTGCAGTTGCACGCCACCCAGACCCTCGGCGCCCAGTATTCGCTGGAGGCGCGCCTGGGCGAGCTGGCCATGCAGCAGCCGGTCAGTTGCCGGCCGCAGACGCCGCTGCGCGAAGCGGTGCGGCTGATGCACGAGCAGCATGTGGGCAGCATGGTGATCACCGACGAGCAGCGCAAACCCCTGGGCATTTTTACCCTGCGCGACCTGCGTCGGGTGGTGGCCGATGGCTGCAGCGACCTCAACCAGCCGATCGCCCAACTGATGACCCAGCAACCCTTCGCCCTGTCGCCCCAGGCCAGCGCCTTCGATGCGGCGATGGCGATGACCGAGCGGCATATCGCCCATGTCTGCCTGGTGGAGCACGGCCGCCTGTGCGGGGTGATTTCCGAGCGCGACCTGTTTTCCCTGCAGCGTGTCGATCTGGTTCACCTGGCACGCAGCATCCGCCATGCCGGCAAGCTGGAAACCCTGGCGGCGCTGCGCAGCGACATCCAGCAACTGGTCGATCACATGCTCGCCCACGGCGCGTCCTCGACCCAGATCACCCAACTGATCACCCAGCTCAACGACCACACCGTATGCCGGGTGATCGAGCTGGGCATCGAGGCCCTTGGCGACCCCGGCGTGCCCTTTACCTGGCTGTGCTTTGGCAGCGAAGGCCGGCGCGAGCAGACCCTGTATACCGACCAGGACAACGGCATCCTGTTTGACGCCACCGATGCGACCGAAGCTGCGGCCATTCGCGCGCGTCTGCTGCCCCTGGCCACCCATATCAACAATGCCCTGGCCGAGTGCGGCTTCAGCCTGTGCAAAGGCCAGATCATGGCCAGCAATCCCGAGCTGTGCCTGTCGCGCAGCGAATGGTCGCGGCGCTTCAACGGTTTCGTGCGCGAAGCCACCGCGGAAAACCTGCTGGCCTCCAGCATCTACTTCGACCTGCGGGTGGTGTGGGGCAGCGAGGACGGCTGCCGCCAGTTACAGCAGGAACTGCTCGACCTGGTGGCCGACAGCCCGCTGTTCCAGCGCATGCTGGCCGACAATGCGCTGCGGCAGAAACCGCCGGTGGGACGCCTGCGCGACTTCGTGGTGGCGCGCAAGGGGGCGGAGAAAGACACCCTCGACCTCAAGGTTCAGGGCCTCACGCCGTTCGTCGATGGCGCCCGCCTGCTGGCCCTGGCCAACGGCATCAGCGTCAGCAACACCCCGGAGCGCCTGCGCCTGCTGGTCGAGCAAGAGGTGATCGACGCCCAGGACGGCGCGGCCTACGCCGAGGCCTATCACTTTATCCAGCAGACCCGCCTGCAACAGCACCAGCTGCAGAGCCGCGGCGGCCTGCCGTTCTGCAACCGCCTCGACCCGGACAGCCTCAACCAACTGGACCGGCGCATCCTGCGCGAATCCTTCCGCCAGGCCCAGCGCCTGCAGAGCAGCCTGGCGCTGCGCTACCAGCTATGAACCTGTTCAACTGGCGCAAGGCGCGAGGCCCGAGCCTCAGCGCGGAGCAATTGCAGCGCCGCGAGCAGTTGCTGCCGGCCGCAGCCGCCAGCGAACTGCCCCTGCAGCAGCAACGCTGGGTCGTCCTCGACCTGGAAACCAGCGGCCTGAACACCAACCGCGATCTGCTGTTGTCGATTGGCGCCATCGTCATCGAGGACGGCGCCATCGACTTCGCCCAGCAGTTCGAATGCACCCTGCAACGCGACGCCCAACCGACCAACGACAGCGTGCTGCTCCACGGCCTCGGCCCCAGCGCCATCGCCGCGGGCGTCGCGCCGGCCGAGGGTTTGCTGGCCTGCATGGAATTTATCGGCGCCAGCCCAGTGCTGGCCTTCCATGCCCCGTTCGACCAACGCATGCTCAGCCGCGCCCTAAACGACAGCCTCGGCTACAAGCTGCAGCACCTGTTTATCGACCTGGCCGACGTCGCCCCGCTGCTCTACCCGGATGCCGGCATCCGCCAGGGCGGCCTGGACGACTGGGTGCGTTACTGCGGCCTGCACGTACAGGAACGCCACAACGCCAGCGCCGACGCCCTGGTGACTGCCGAGCTGGCGCTGATTCTGTTCAGCCGCGCGCGCCGCCAGGGCTATACCCAGCTCCCCACCTTGCTGAGTGCCTTGGCCCGTAACAAACGCCGCCAACATCAGGCGGGCTGGTAGGCCTGCCCGTCGGCACCTCGTAGCGCCCAAACAAGGCATTGATCTGCGCCGCCAGTTGCGCGCCCAGGCGGGCATCCTCGCGCAAGCCCAGATGCCCGCTCATGGCCGATACCACAGGCGGTAGCAGACGGCCGCCGGCAACAGGGCAAACTGCGCCAGCGCCAGGCTGAACTGCAGAAATGAGCGCAGCGCCGGATGGCTCGCCGCCTCGGCCACGCCGGTCAGTGCCTGCCAGAAGGACGCCGGCAACAGCAGCAACAACTGGGTCAGCGGCTGGCCGCTCAGCAGCCAGCCATCAATCAGCGCGAACTGCTGGGTAAACATCAGGGCGCCGAGCAGCAACAGGCTCAACACCAGCGCCAGCGCGTAGCAGGCGCACAGTCGAATCAGGGTCAGCATGGGGGTTCTCCAGGCTGGCGGCCGGCGTATGCCGAGCGCCAGTCATCAGATGGTCAGGCCGGCTTGCCCAGGGCATACCAGTCGAGTTTGCGGGTCAGCAGCATCACCCCGGCGAGCAGGCCGAAGACCAGCAGCGAGCCCATCAGCAAGGCGTAGTCCTCGGCACTCAGCAGGCCGTAGAGCAAGGCATACAGGGCGGCCAGGCTGGCGGCGAAGACCCCGCCACGCAGGGCGCTGTGCAGCACTCCGGCCAGGTACACACCGAGCAGCGCCACGCAAACGCTGGCAGCCACGCCGTAAGCCGTGGCAAACGGCAGGTGCTCGGACAACGACAGCAGCAACAGGTAGAACAACGCCAGCGCCAGGCCCACCAGGCCGTATTGCACCGGATGCACGGCCAGGCGCTTGAGCACCTCGAACAGGAAGAAGCCGGCGAAGGTCAGGGCGATAAACAGCAGGGCGTATTTGATCGCCCGGTCGGTCTTCAGGTACTGGTCCACCGGATCGATAAAACTGACGCCGAACTCACGGCTGTTAAACGCCTGGCAATCGTCGCGGCTGACGCAGTTGTCCAGGGCCTCGGCGAAGTTGGTGGCAAAGAAGCTGGTCTGCCAGCGCGCACTGAAACCGCTGGCACTGACCTCGCGGGTCACCGGCAGGAACTCGCCGATAAAGCTCGGGTGTGGCCAGTCGGAGCTCAGCTGCACCAGAGTTTCGCGGCCCAGCGGGGTGACTGAGAGTTGCGCGGTGCCCTGCAATTTAAGGTCAAAGGAAAAGTCCAGGCGCTGGCCGTTGACGCCGTCCAGGGCCGGCAAGGGCGCATGCACGCCACTGCTGAGCAGACGATCGGCACTGCCGGCGGCAAAGGCCAGCTCACGGCCATTGAGGCGCAACTTGAGGTCGTTCTCGATGCCGCGAATGTCGCTGATGCCGACGCTGAGGAAGGCCGGCTCGAAACGGTAGTCGGCGTAATCCTCGCTGATGCCGTACTGCGCCGGCAGTTGGAAGTGGCCGCTGATCTGATTGTCGCTGTGGTACAGGCGCGCCTGGTAGATGCCACGGCTGCGCTGCTCTGTGGCGATATGGCCGTTGAGTTCGAAGCGCTCCGGGAGGAAATACAGGCGGCCGCGGTACTCGCGCTCTTCGAGGTAGCGCTCGGCGGTTTTGCTATGGGTTTTCCATTCGCGGACGGTCTTGCGGTACGGCACCACCAGCAGTGGGCCGGTCAGCGCCTGGGCGGCGCTGGAGCTGCGGGCGATGTCGGCCAAGACGCCATCGCGCAGCGCCTGCCGGTCGCTGACCATGCCGCCGATCAGCAGCAGGGGAATCATCAACAGCATGATCAGTACGCCAATCACGCCCAGCTTGATCGCCAGATTGCGGTTCATCGTGTCTCTCCCTTAGTTAGCCAGGTGGCCGGTAGGGAGAGTCTGGGATGCGTCTATGGGGCGTTTATGGCCTAACCGTGGAGACTCTGTGGAGATTGCCGCGGCGGGTTTATTCGCCGCGGATGTATTGCTCCAGGTGGCTGATCAAGCCCTCCTGCTCGGCAATCACGTCCTTGACCAGGTCGCGGATCGACAACAGGCCGACCAGCTTGCCGTCTTCCAGCACCGGCAAGTGACGGAGGTTTTTCTCGATCATCAATTGCATGCAAAAGCGCGTGCGATCCTGCGGGCTGACGGTGATCAGGTTAGCGGTCATCACCTCGCCCACGCTGGTGGCGTAGGACGAGCGCTCCAGGCGCGCCACCCGACGCACGAAGTCGCGCTCGGTGATGATCCCGGCGACGCTCTCGCCGTCCAGCACCATCAGGGCGCTGATGTCGGTGTCGGCCATCAGGGCCACCGCCTCCAGCACCGTGGTCGCTGGGGTGACGCTGATGATGCTGGAGTGGGTACGAACTTTAAGGATTTCGGCAACAGTCTTCATGCAGCAGCTCCATGGCTTTTAATTTTTATAACAGCGCTTTATGACTTGCAGGATGTTTGCCAACCGCCGCAACGGCCTGGGCCGTGACGAGGGCTATTCGTGTGTATCTGTAACCCTGTATCCATTTAGGCGCGGCCTGTACTTCTCGATCGCGCCGTCAGCCATTCAATCAATCCAGCTCGCCAGCAAGCGGGCGCCTACAACCAGCCCGCTGCGGACGCACCCGATAACGGCTGCACGGCTTTATCTTTACCCTGCACGGGGCGCAATTTCAACGCCGGCGGGCCGTTTCGGCATGGCCCGGAGCGGGTTCAGGCGAGCGTCGGCAAGCGCAGGCCCACCTCGACACCGCCGGGCACATTGCCCACCCGCAGCGTGCCGCCATGCAGGTTGACCACTTCCTGGACGAAATTGAGGCCCAGACCGGTGCTCTTGCGCCCCGTAGTGGGGCGCGGCAGGGAGTAGAAGCGCTCGGTGAGCCGGGTCAGGGCGTAATCGGGAATCGCCGGACCGCTGTTGTACAGGCACACCCACAGTTGCCCATCCTCGCCCCTGGTTGACCAGCGCAGCACACCGCCCGGCGGGGTGAAGTCGAGGGCGTTGTCGAGCAGATTGCTCAGCGCCTGGCGCAGCAGAAAGCGCTCACCCAGCAGTTGCAGCCCGGCATCCACCTGATTCTCCACCTGCACGCCGGCAGCCTGGATGCGCGCGGCCTGGGCCTGGCTAAGGTCATCCAGCAAGCCGTGCAGGGGGATCGCCACGCGCTCCTCCAGGCCCTGGCGCTGCTCCACCTGGGCCAGGTGCAGGAGGCGCTCGATCAACTGCTGCAGGCGCGCGCTTTCGTTCTGGATATTGGCCACG
>DAITLT010000081.1:3613-12342 GCA_036835505.1 Pseudomonas sp. | reverse complement strand
TCAGCAACACCGGCTCGTGCTCCAGCTCACTCAGCGCACGGGCCACGTTCAGCGAATTAGTCATCACCACCAAGCCGGGCTTGGGGCCCAGTTGCGGGATCATCGCCGCAGTGGTGGTGCCGCTGTCGATGATGATCCGCGCATGCTCGCGAATGCAGCCCACTGCGGCGCGGGCAATCGCCTGCTTATAGGCCGAGACAGGCTGACTGGGTTCGCTGATCAACTCCTGCGGCATCGGTACCGCACCACCATAACGGCGCAGCAGCAGACCGTTTTTTTCCAGGGCAGCGAGGTCCTTGCGGATGGTCACTTCCGAGGTTTCGAACAACTTGGCCAGCTGATCGACACTCACCTCGCCCTGCTCGGTGAGCAGGGCGAGAATGGTATGCCGGCGTTGCGGGGTGTTGCGCTTGGACATGCTAAGTTTCGATTCGAAAGTTATTAAAGCGAATCAAAACCTAATGAAGCTTTTGCGTCAAGGCCGAAAACGACCAAAGGCCGTAGGATGGGTTGAGCGCAGCGATACCCATGCTGCCTGAACGATGGGTTACGCCGCTACGCGGCTAACCCATCCTACAGCCTATTTCTTCAGCTTAACCGGCCGCTTCCAGCCTTCAATATTGCGCTGCTTGGCGCGCCCGACGGCCAGGGTGTTGGCCGGCACATCAGCGGTGACGGTAGAACCGGCTCCGGTGGTGGCGCCGTCGCCCAGGTTTACGGGGGCGACCAGGGAGCTGTTGGAGCCGATAAACACGTCCTCACCCAGCACGGTTTTGAACTTGTTGGCGCCGTCATAGTTGCAGGTGATGGTGCCTGCACCAATATTGGTTCGCGCGCCGATCTCGGCATCACCCAGATAGCTCAGGTGGCCGGCTTTAGCGCCCGCGCCCAGCTTGGCGTTTTTCAGTTCGACGAAGTTGCCAACGTGGGCCTTGGCCCCCAGCACAGTGCCCGGTCGCAGGCGGGCGAACGGGCCGCAGTCGGCACCCTCGCCCACTTCGGCGCCGTCCAGATGGCTGTTGGCTTTAACCATGGCGCCCTGGCGCAGGACGCTGTCCTTGATCACGCAGTTGGCGCCGATCTGTACGCCATCTTCGATCAGTACCTGGCCTTCGAGGATCACGTTGATGTCGATCAGCACATCGCGACCCACAGTAACCTCGCCACGCACATCGAAGCGCGCCGGATCAATCAGGGTCACGCCCTGAGCCATCAAGCGGCGGCCCGCGCGGTATTGATAATGGCGCTCGAGCTGAGATAGCTGAATGCGGTCGTTGGCCCCCAGCACTTCCATTTCATCGCTGGCTTGTTCGGTGGCCACCACCAGGCCGTCGGCCACGGCCATGGCAATCACGTCGGTGAGGTAATACTCACCCTGGGCATTGCTGTTGGACAGACGCCCCAGCCAGTCCGCCAGACGTTTGCCCGGTACGGCGAGAATGCCGGTATTGCCTTCGCTGATGGCGCGCTGCGCGGCGTTGGCATCCTTGTGCTCGACGATGGCTTGGACATGCCCCTCGGCACCGCGAACAATCCGGCCATAACCCGTTGGGTCGGCCAGTTGCACGGTGAGCAGGCCCAGTTGTTGATCGCTGACCAGAGCCAGCAAACGCTGCAGAGTGTCAGCTTCAATCAGCGGTACATCGCCGTACAGAATCAGCACCCGTTCAGCACTCAAGGCCGGCAGGGCCTGCGCCACGGCATGCCCGGTACCCAGTTGTTCCGCCTGCAGGACGAAATTCAGGTCCGGCGCTGCCAGCCGCTCGCGTACCGCCTCGGCACCATGGCCGATCACCACCTGGATGCTGTGCGGCTGCAACTGCCGAGCGGTGTCGATCACATGACCAAGCATGGATTTGCCAGCCACCGGGTGCAGCACCTTGGGCAAGGCTGAACGCATGCGGGTGCCCTGGCCGGCGGCAAGAATGACGATATCGAGAGACATGCTGAACTTCCTGAATTCCCTGGAACGGGTAAATGACAGACAAGAAAAAGGGTAGCCAAGGCTACCCTTTTACTCGCTTGCGCTGAAGCCTGACGGGATTAGCCGCCGAACTTCTTGCGTACCTGCTGGAGGGTCCGCAGCTGAGCTGCAGCCTCTGCCAGGCGGGCCGAAGCGGCGGAGTAATCAAAGTCCGCGCCGCGTTCGTGCAACGCTTTCTCGGCCGCTTTCAACGCGGTCTGAGCAGCCACCTCATCCAGATCGGCAGCCCGCAGCACGGTGTCGGCCAAGACCTTAACCATGTTCGGCTGCACTTCCAGGAAGCCACCGGAGATGTAGAACACCTCGGTTTCGCCGTTCTGCTTGATCACCCGGATAGGGCCCGGCTTCAAATCAGTGATCAACGGTGCGTGACCCATGGCAATACCCAGGTCACCCAGGCTGCCGTGTGCTACGACCATCTCAACCAGACCGGAAAAAATCTCCGCTTCCGCACTGACGATATCGCAATGGACTGTTATGGCCATATGCTTGCCTCACGTGAGCGCCCGTTGCCGGGCGCACGGATTACAGTTTCTTGGCTTTTTCGACGGCTTCTTCGATGCCACCAACCATGTAGAACGCTTGTTCTGGCAGATGGTCGTAGTCACCGTTGAGGATGCCTTTGAAGCCTGCGATGGTGTCTTTCAGGGAAACGTATTTACCCGAGGCACCGGTGAAGACTTCAGCCACGAAGAACGGCTGCGACAGGAAGCGCTGGATCTTACGCGCGCGGGATACCAACTGCTTGTCGGCTTCCGACAGCTCGTCCATACCCAGGATCGCGATGATGTCCTTCAGTTCCTTGTAACGCTGCAGAACGTACTGCACGCCACGAGCGGTCTCGTAGTGCTCAACGCCGATTACCAGCGGATCCAGCTGACGCGAAGTCGAGTCGAGTGGATCTACTGCCGGGTAGATACCCAGCGAGGCGATGTCACGGGACAGAACGACGGTGGCGTCCAAGTGGGCGAAGGTGGTCGCCGGGGACGGGTCAGTCAAGTCATCCGCAGGTACGTATACGGCCTGGATCGAGGTGATCGAACCGTTCTTGGTCGAAGTGATACGCTCTTGCAAGGTACCCATTTCTTCGGCCAGAGTCGGCTGATAACCCACGGCAGACGGCATACGGCCGAGCAGTGCAGATACTTCAGTACCGGCGAGGGTGTAACGGTAGATGTTGTCAACGAACAACAACACATCGTTACCTTCGTCACGGAACTTCTCGGCCATGGTCAGGCCGGTCAGTGCTACGCGCAGACGGTTGCCTGGTGGCTCGTTCATCTGACCGTAGACCAGGGCTACTTTGTCGAGAACGTTGGAATCCTTCATCTCGTGGTAGAAGTCGTTACCCTCACGAGTACGCTCACCCACACCGGCGAACACGGAATAACCGCTGTGCTCGATGGCGATGTTACGGATCAGTTCCATCATGTTTACGGTCTTGCCGACACCGGCACCACCGAACAGACCGACTTTACCGCCCTTGGCGAACGGGCAGATCAGGTCGATAACCTTGATGCCGGTTTCCAGCAGGTCGTTGCCGCCTGCTTGCTCGGCGAACGAAGGTGCAGCGCGGTGGATACCCCAACGCTCTTCTTCGCCGATCGGGCCAGCTTCGTCAATCGGGTTGCCCAGTACGTCCATGATCCGGCCCAGGGTCGCTTTACCGACCGGTACGGAGATGGCTGCGCCAGTGTCGGTAACGTTCAGACCACGCTTCAAGCCTTCGGTCGAACCCATCGCAATGGTACGCACTACGCCGTCGCCCAGCTGCTGCTGAACTTCCAGAGTAGTTTCCGCGCCTTGTACTTTCAGCGCGTTGTAGATGCTCGGTACGTTTTCGCGTGGAAATTCCACGTCAATAACGGCGCCGATGATTTGAACAATACGTCCGCTACTCATAGCTGGCTCCTGTAAATTAAACCGCGGCAGCGCCGCCGACGATTTCCGAGATCTCTTGAGTGATCGCTGCCTGACGCGCCTTGTTGTAGATCAGCTGCAAGTTGCTGATCAGATCACCGGCGTTGTCAGTGGCGTTCTTCATCGCAATCATCCGGGCTGCCTGCTCACAGGCACTGTTTTCCACCACGGATTGATAAACCTGGGATTCCACGTAGCGCACCATCAAGCCGTCCAGCAGCTCTTTGGCATCGGGTTCGTAGAGGTAGTCCCAGTGATGCTTCAGTTCTTGATCCGGATCAGCCACCAGCGGAATCAATTGCTCCACCGTCGGCTTCTGCGTCATGGTGTTGACGAACTTGTTGGAGACCACGGCCAGACGGTCGATACGACCTTCCAGGTAGGAATCCAGCATGACCTTGACGCTGCCAATCAGATCATTGATCGACGGCTCTTCACCGAGTTGGCTGATGGCTGCAACCACGTTGCCGCCAAAGGTGCGGAAAAACGACGCGCCCTTGCTGCCAACAACACAGAAATCAACCTCGACGCCGCTTTCGCGGAAACCAGCCATGTCCTTGACCAGAGTCTTGAACAGGTTGGTGTTCAAGCCACCGCACAGACCACGGTCACTGCTGACCACAACATAACCAACCCGCTTAACTTCGCGTTCGATCATGAAGGGATGGCGATATTCCGGGTTGGCGTTGGCAAGATGACCAATCACCTGACGGATGCGCTCAGCATAGGGACGGCCAGCAGTCATGCGCATTTGTGCCTTGCGCATCTTGCTAACAGCCACTTTTTCCATGGCGTTGGTGATCTTTTGCGTGCTTTTGATGCTCGCAATCTTACTGCGAATCTCTTTTGCGCCTGCCATGTAACACCTATCGGGTTAGCAGGCGGGGGCCTTTCGACCCCCGCTGCGGCTTACCAGGTTTGGGTGGCCTTGAACTTCTCGATACCGGCTTTGATGCCAGCGTCGATTTCGTCGTTGAAGTCACCCTTCACGTTGATCTTCGCCATCAGTTCGGCGTGATCGCGGTTGAAATAGCCAATCAGGGCTTGCTCGAAGCTACCCACTTTGGCGATTTCGATGTCCTGGAGGAAGCCACGTTCGGCGGCGTACAGGGACAGCGACATATCGGCGATGGACATCGGCGCGTACTGCTTCTGCTTCATCAGCTCGGTAACGCGCTCACCATGCTCAAGTTGCTTACGGGTTGCTTCGTCCAGGTCCGAGGCGAACTGGGCAAATGCGGCCAGTTCACGGTACTGGGCGAGTGCGGTACGAATACCACCCGACAGTTTCTTGATGATCTTGGTTTGCGCTGCACCACCTACACGCGATACCGATACACCGGCGTTCACTGCCGGGCGGATGCCGGAGTTGAACATCGACGATTCCAGGAAGATCTGACCGTCGGTGATGGAAATCACGTTGGTCGGAACGAACGCGGAAACGTCGCCAGCCTGGGTTTCGATGATCGGCAGAGCGGTCAGGGAACCGGTCTTGCCAGTCACGGCGCCATTGGTGAACTTCTCGACGTATTCTTCGGATACGCGCGAGGCGCGCTCCAGCAGACGGCTGTGGAGATAGAACACGTCGCCTGGGTAGGCTTCACGGCCTGGCGGACGGCGCAGCAGCAGGGAAATCTGGCGGTAAGCCACTGCTTGCTTGGACAGATCGTCATAAACGATCAGCGCGTCTTCACCGCGGTCACGGAAGTATTCGCCCATGGTGCAACCGGAGTACGGTGCAATGAACTGCAGCGCGGCAGATTCGGAGGCACTGGCGGCAACGATGATGGTGTTGGCCAGGGCACCGTTTTCTTCCAGCTTGCGCACCACGTTGGCGATGGTCGATTGCTTCTGACCGATAGCCACGTAAACGCACTTAATGCCGCTGTTCTTCTGGTTGATGATGGCGTCGATGGCCAGAGCGGTTTTACCGATCTGACGGTCACCGATGATCAGCTCACGCTGGCCACGGCCAACCGGAATCATGGCGTCAACCGACTTGTAGCCAGTTTGTACCGGCTGGTCGACCGACTTACGCCAGATCACACCCGGTGCAACCTTCTCAACCGCGTCGGTGAGGACGTTGTTCAGCGGGCCTTTGCCGTCAACTGGATTACCCAGGGCATCGACTACGCGACCGAGCAGCTCCGGACCAACCGGAACCTCGAGTACGCGGCCAGTGCACTTGGCGCTCATGCCTTCGGCCAGAGTCTGGTAGCTGCCCAATACCACGGCACCCACAGAGTCTTGCTCCAGGTTCAGCGCCATGCCGTAGACACCACCGGGGAACTCGATCATTTCGCCGTACATAACGTCGGCCAGACCGAAGATCCGCACGATACCGTCAGATACGCTGACGACAGTGCCTTCGTTGCGGGCTTGGGAGGCTACATCGAGTTTCTCGATGCGGCCCTTGATGATTTCACTTATTTCGGAAGGATTGAGTTGCTGCATTGCTCTGCTGCCCCTTCAAACTCAAGATTTCAATGCTTCGGCTAGTTTCGCGAGTTTGCCGCGAACTGAGCCATCGATAACCAGGTCGCCGGCGCGGATTACGACGCCACCAATCAGGCTGGCATCCTCCGCGGCGTGCAGACGCACTTCTCGGCCGAGCCGTGCACTGAGAACCTTGGCGAGTTTGTCTTGCTGTTCATCGTTCAACGCGAACGCGCTGGTAACGTCCACATCCACCGATTGTTCACGTTCGGCTTTGTACAGCTCGAACATGTCGGCGATTTCCGGCAACAACTCCATACGGTTGTTTTCCGAAACGATGCTGAGGAAGTTACGCACCTGGGCGTCGAACTTGTCACCACACACCTCAACAAAGGTGGTGGCCTTTTCTGTACTCGTCAGACGCGGCGCCTTGAGCACGCGCTGCATGGTGTCGTCTTGCGACACCGCAGCAGCAAGGCCCAGCATTGCCGACCAGTTGGCCAGCTGCTGATGGGCTTGGGCATACTCGAAAGCAGCTTTGGCGTAAGGTCGGGCCAACGTGGTCAGTTCTGCCATGATCGCCCTCGCTTAGATTTCGGCTGCCAGTTTGGAAACCAGCTCCGCATGCGCGTTTTGGTCGATAGTAGCGCCCAGAATCTTCTCAGCACCGCTGACAGCCAAGCCACCCAACTGGGTACGCAAGGCATCTTTGATACTGTTCAGTTCCTGTTCGATCTCGGCCTGAGCCTGAGCCTTCACACGTTCAGCTTCGACGCGAGCCTGATCTCGGGCTTCGTCAACAATCTGAGTACCGCGTTTCTTGGCCTGCTCGATGATTTCAGCTGCCTGGGTTTTAGCTTCGCGCAGTTGCTGGGCCACTTTATCGTGGGCCAACTCCAGATCACGAGCTGCCCGGCTGGCAGCGTCAAGACCATCAGCGATCTTCTTTTGCCGCTCACGCATGGCAGTGATGACCGGAGGCCACACATACTTCATGCAGAACATGACAAAGATGAAGAACGCAACGGACTGACCAATCAGGGTTGCATTAATGTTCACGCCAACACCTCGCTCGTTCGTTGTCAGTCATTCTCGAAAGCGAGAATTACTGGGCTACTTGTGCCAGGAACGGGTTAGCGAAGGTGAAGAACAGAGCAATACCTACACCGATCATGGTTACGGCGTCGAGCAGACCGGCAACGATGAACATTTTAACTTGCAGCATTGGCACCATTTCCGGCTGACGCGCGGCGCCTTCCAGGAACTTGCCACCCAGCAAACCAAAGCCAATGGCGGTACCCAGGGCACCCAGGCCAATCAGCAGTGCAACGGCGATCGCGGTTAGACCAACTACAGTTTCCATCTTTCCTCCCGACTTTTTACGTCGTATTGGTTAAGGTTTTAGTAAAGCGGTAAAGCAAAAAGGGTTTCGCCCTTTCGGGCACCTCTCCCGAGGAGAGGTCATTAACAGTGCAGGGCGCTATTAATGGTTATCTTCATGGGCCATGGCCAGGTATACGATGGTCAGCATCATGAAGATGAACGCTTGCAGGGTGATGATCAGGATGTGGAATACCGCCCACGCCCATTGCAATGCCACACCCAAACCGCTCAGCAGCAGCAAGCCGCTACCGAACATTACGGCGATCAGGATAAACACCAGCTCGCCTGCATACATGTTGCCGAACAGTCGCAGAGCCAGGGAAATCGGCTTTGCCACCAGGGTCACGAATTCCAGCAGGAAGTTCACCGGGATCAGGATGATCTGCACAACCATGTTCTTGCTGCTGAACGGGTGCAGAGTCAGTTCGCCGATGAAGCCGCCGATACCCTTGACCTTGATGCTGTAGAAAATGATCAAGGCAAACACCGACAGGGCCATGCCCAGGGTGGCGTTTGGATCAGTGGTCGGCACGGCACGGAAGAAGATGTGCTCATTGCCGGTGGCCATTACCGCCAGCATTGGAATCCAGTCCACCGGCACCAAATCGACGGCGTTCATCAGGAAGATCCAGACGAAAATCGTCAGGGCCAGCGGGGCGATCAGTGGGTTGCGTGCATGGAAGGTGTCCTTGACGCTGCCGTCAACGAAATCGACCATCACTTCAACGAAGTTTTGCAGGGCACCCGGCTGGCCGGACGTCGCCTTGCGGGCGGCCATGCGGAAAATCAGGATAAAAATCAGGCCCAGTGCGACCGACCAGCCGAGGGTATCGACGTGGAAAGCCCAAAAGCCCATTTCTTTTGCCTGTTCGGCGGTGTGGGCGAAGCCCCAGTCGCCAGATGACAGACGACCGAAGGTCAGGTTCTGCAAGTGGTGCTGGATATAGCCCGAAGCGGTTTCTGCTGCCATGGTTGCCTCAAACGCTCTAAGGTCTCGAAAGTCGTC
>DAITLT010000081.1:0-3513 GCA_036835505.1 Pseudomonas sp. | reverse complement strand
AAGCGGTTTCTGCTGCCATGGTTGCCTCAAACGCTCTAAGGTCTCGAAAGTCGTCTTCTCATCAGCAGGGGCGCAAACCAGCTGACCGCCTGGGTCAGGATGAATACGCCAAATACCGCCAGCGGATTCAATGGTTTTAGCCCTGCAAACGTCAGTGCAAAGAGCACTGCCGTCAGAATCAGTTTGCCCGCCTCGCCGGCATAAAAAGACCGCACGATGGCTTGCGCCGCCCGCGCGCCGCTAAAACGGAACGCCTTGTGGGCGAAATACAGGTTGGGCAGCCAAACAATCAAACCGCCGCACAATCCCGAGTAACTCGCTACCTGTCCATGCCAGCCGTACAGCAGCGCGGCGGCTAAGAGTAATACCAGCAACTGGGCGAGCAATACCGGAAACACCGGCAGTCGATGGAAGGCTGGGCGATCCGACCTGCGCACATCCATCCTGCTCACCTCTGGCGTCGGCCGCCCTGATCAAAAAACTGGCATAGTTTGTGCCGACAAAATGCGCGCAGAGTATAGGGGGGCTTCCCCCCTCATTCAACCGCCAGATGGCGATTAAGCACTAATTACGCGGTGTTTCAGCGGATGTGCGCCAATACCCCTTGCAGCTCATCCAGCGAACTGTACTTGATCACCAATTGCCCGCGGCCTTTCTGCCCGTGCTTGATCTGCACGGCGGCACCCAGGCGCTCAGCCAGGCGCTGCTCCAGACGGCTGATATCCGGATCGGCTTTAACCTCTTCGATCGGCTGCTCTTTGCTGTTCAGCCACTGGCGTACCAATGCCTCGGTTTGGCGCACGGTGAGGCCGCGTGCGACAACATGTCGCGCACCTTCGATCTGCCGCTGCACCGGCAAGCCGAGCAAGGCACGGGCGTGACCCATTTCCAGGTCACCGTGGGAAAGCAGCGTTTTGATCTCCTCCGGCAGGGCGATCAGGCGCAGCAGGTTGGTGATGGTCACCCGTGATTTGCCCACTGCTTCCGCCACTTGCTGCTGGGTCAGCTGGAATTCCTGCTGCAGGCGCTGCAAGGCGACGGCTTCTTCGATCGGGTTGAGGTCTTCGCGCTGGATGTTCTCGATCAGGGCCATGGCAATCGCGGCCTCGTCGGGCACTTCGCGCACCATCGCCGGCAGCTTGTCCAGACCAGCCAACTGGCTGGCACGCCAGCGCCGCTCACCGGCAATGATTTCGAAACGCCCACCCTCGATCGGCCGCACCACGATGGGCTGCATCACACCCTGGGCCTTGATCGATTGGGCCAATTCCTCCAGCGCGGCCGGGTCCATGTCGCGGCGCGGCTGATATTTGCCGCGCTGGATCAGCTCCAGAGGCAGGTGCTGCAACTCGCTCTTGTCGGCCTGCAGCGCCTGTTCTTCCAAGGTATTGACGTTGCTGCCGCCCAGCAGGGCATCCAAGCCGCGGCCCAGACCTCGTTTTTTCACGGCCATGCAAATTCCTTAAGCGATTGCGGGTTTGGCGCTGGCCCGTTGCCGGCGAGCCAACTCGCCAGCCAGGGCCAGATAGGCGATAGCGCCTCGGGATTGCTTGTCGTAGACCAACGCCGGCATACCAAAGCTTGGAGCCTCGGCCAGGCGCACGTTACGCGGGATGACCACATCGTAGAGCTTGCCGCCGAAGTGCTCCTGGAGCTGCGCGGAGACATCATTGGTCAGGCTGATGCGCGGGTCATACATGGTGCGCAACAACCCCTCGATCTGCAGGCCCGGATTGAACAACTGGGCGATGCGCTGGATGCTGTTGACCAGGTCGCTCAAGCCTTCTAGGGCGTAATACTCACACTGCATGGGGATGATCACGCCGTCGGCGGCGACCAGCGCGTTGACCGTCAGCATGCTCAGGGCCGGCGGACAGTCGATCAGGATGTAGTCGTAATTCTCGCGGATGGGCGCCAGCGCATTACGCAGGCGACTCTCCTTCATATTCATTTCCAGCAGGGCGACTTCTGCGGCGGTCAGGTCACGGTTGGCCGGCAATAGCTGATAACCACCATGCTCGGAGAACTGCATGGCTTCGCCGACACTGCTCTCGCCAATCAGCACGTCGTAAATCGAGTGCTCAAGGGTGTGCTTGTCGATACCGCTGCCCATGGTGGCGTTGCCCTGCGGATCGAGGTCGATCAACAGCACGCGGCGCTTGGTAGCCACCAGCGAGGCCGCCAGGTTGATGCAGGTAGTGGTCTTGCCCACGCCGCCTTTCTGGTTGGCGATTGCGAATACTTTAGCCATGCTGGCGTTCTCCCTAGACCAAGCGACGCAGTATCAGCAGATGGCGCTGACCTTGGCAACCGGGAACCTTCAACACGTGGGTGGCGCTGAGCTGGAAGTCGTCCGGCAGAGCCTGCAGTTCGTCGTCTGGGTGAATGCCCTTCATCGCCAGCCACTGGGTTTGCCCATCGCCAAGATGACGGGTCCAGTTGGCAAAGTCTTCCAGGGCACTGAAGGCCCGTGAGCAAATACCGCTAAACGGCTGCTCAGGGGTAAAACCTTCGACCCGACTGTGGATAACTTCAAGATTAGCCAGCTTCAGTTCGTGTTTGACCTGGGTCAGGAAGCGGGTTTTTTTGCCATTGGCATCCAGCAGGGTGAACTGCCGCTCGGGGAACATGATCGCCAGGGGTATCCCCGGCATGCCGCCGCCACTGCCGACATCCAGCCAGTTATCCCCAGCCGCGGCCACATGGGGCACCACGCTTAAGCTGTCGAGCAGATGACGCGAGACCATTTCATCCGGATTGCGCACGGCCGTCAGGTTGAAGGCCTTGTTCCACTTGATCAGCAGGGCCAGATAGGCCAGCAGTTGGGCGTGCTGGCCCTCGCTCAGGTACACGCCCAACTGCTCGGCGCCCTGGGACAGTTCTGCTGCGTGTTGCGCGGTAACCGAGGCCATCAGGCGTCTTGCTCCAACTGCCGGCCTGCGCCGCGTTTTTTCAAATGAATCAGCAACAGGGAAATCGCCGCCGGAGTCACACCCGGAATCCGCGAAGCCTGGCCCAAGGTCTGCGGCCGGGTCTGGCCGAGCTTGTGCTGGATCTCCTTGGACAGCCCGGAAATCCTCGCGTAATCAAGATCATCTGGCAGTTGGGTGTTTTCACTGGCGCGCAAGCGGGCGATTTCATCCTGCTGACGGTCGATGTAGCCGGCGTACTTGGCCTTGATCTCGACTTGCTCGGCGACCTGGGCAGCCACTTGCGGGCTGCCAGTGACTTCCGCCAGCCCCGAGTAATCGATTTCCGGACGGGTCAGCAGGTTGAGCAGGTTGTACTCGTGGGTCAGCGGCGTGCCGAAGCGGCTGGCGATGGCCTCACCCTCGGCGGTACCAGGGCGTACCCAGGTGTTTTTCAAGCGCTGTTCTTCCAGTGCGATGGCTTCACGCTTGGCGCAGAAGGCCGCCCAACGCGCATCGTCGACCAGGCCGAGTTCACGGCCCTTTTCAGTCAGGCGCAGATCGGCGTTGTCCTCGCGCAGGATCAGCCGGTATTCGGCCCGCG
>DAITLT010000080.1:0-12395 GCA_036835505.1 Pseudomonas sp. | reverse complement strand
TGACCTGCTCTTGTAGCTGCTTGCGCTGGGTGATTTCGCGGGTAATGCCGTGGTAGCCGATCAGTTCGCCCGCAAGGTTGTAATCCGGTTTTGCCAGCACCTCGCCCCAGATTAGGCGGCCGTCCTTACAGCGGTGCTGCGCTTCAAAGGTGCTGAAGCCATTGGCGCTGCCGGCGGGTTCGCGGTGTGCTGGTTGCCGCAGCAGTTGCTTGAGACGGGCTGCGTCCTCGCGGGTCAGGATGTCGAGTGCTGGGCGGCCTAGCACTTCGGCGGCTGCAAACCCGCGCAGGCGTTCGTCGGCCGGGCTGATGTAGGTGATGATCAGGTGGCGATCGGTTTTCCAGTGAACATCGCGGGTGTCCTCGATGAGCTGACGATAGAGCGCCTCGCTGGCGTGCAGGGCCTGGGTGCGTTCCTCGATCAGCGCTTCCAGGGCGCGGGTGCGCTCCTGCAGGCTCTTGAGCGGATAAACCTCGTTGCCCTGGGTGAAGTGGTAGGGGATGGAGATGCCGCTATGGGCGATCTTCCAGGCCTGCCCTTCATGCCGAAAGATCAGGCTCAGGCGGGCTGCTTCCTTGGCCAGGGCCTCGCCGCCAAAGGGTAGATGGATGCGGAACAGGGCGGTGGCCGCCACCACTTCGGCGCTCAGATCCTGCAGGGCCAGGTCGAGCATCTCAATGCGGATGGGTTCGGGTACCTGGGCGAAGTCCTGGCGGGTGATCGTCTGCCATTCGCCAAGCGCCTTGACCAGAAATCCACCGCTGCCGGTGTAGCCACTGAAGTTGTCGCTGAAGTGCTCGATCAGGCGCCCATCCCGCGAGGCGTACATCTCGATGTACTGGTCAAACAGAGCGCGAATCTGTTGCTGTCGATCCGAAGCGTTGCTGTGCATGGCCACTGCCTGTTCTGTGCGGTATCTGCCACTTTACCTCCACGCAGCGCGGAATTTCCTGCTTTTTAGCGGGTACTTGGCCTTAATCCTAAGCCCGGTATTAAGGCGTCATGCCAGGCATAAAGTAGCCATACCAAGGCATGAAGTAACCATGCTTGGGTATGAAGTAACCATACCTGGGCATGAAGTAACCATACCCAGGCATAAAGTAGCCATGCTTGCGCATTCAGGTTGACTTAAGTATCGCCGGTTAGGGTTAGGCCATCCCTTCTGGAGAACTTCACGATGAACAAGACGGCTATCTCTCTCGCCCTCGCTGGCATGGCGGCATTGCCCGCCAGTGGCCAGGCTCGGGAAATCAACCTGAGCACCACGCTGAAAGACTATCGCGGCAACGAGGCCTACCTGGCCATCTATGTCACCGACGCCCAGGGCGCCTACCAGCGCACCCTGTGGGTCGCCGGCAAGAAGGCCAAGTACTACAAGCACCTGCGTGACTGGGCCCAGGGCGGTGGCAGTAAGCCGGCCGAGTTCGATGGCCTGACCGGCGCCAGCGTCGGCGGCGGTGAAACCCTGGACGTGGCGGTCGAGCTGGAAGACGCCCTGATCGATGCCGGCTACGAAATCCGCATCGACAGCGCGGTGGAAGACCAACGCGACAACCGTGGCGAAATCAAGCTGCCACTGACCCAGCAGGCGACCACGGTCAACGGCGGCGCCCAGGGTTATGTCGACCGCTTCAGCTACCACTTCTGAGCCCCGGAGCCCGTTCATGTTGCAACGCACCCATGCGCTAGTGAGCCTCGTGCTCGGCGTCATTCTTATCCTCTCGGCCGCCAGCGGTCTGGTGCTCTCCGGCAACACGCTGGTCGCGCACTTGCGCGCTGCGCCGAGCCAGGGTGAGACGGTCGCCGTGGTCGCCGAGCGGATTGCCCGCCAACTACCGGGCATCGAGCGCATCGAACGGGCGCCCAGCGGTGAGCTGCGGGTGACGTTCAGCACGGCCAGCGACAGCGAGGTGGTGCTGGTTGATCCGGCCAGCGCGACGGTGCTGGGGCCGTATCAGCCGTCGGCGGTTTTGGCCTGGGTGCGCGATCTGCACCGTGAGTTGTTGCTGGGTTCCGCCGGGCGCTGGCTCAGTGGCCTGTCGGCGCTGGCGTTGTTGCTGCTGACCCTGACCGGCAGTTGGTTGCTGGCCCGTCGCCTCGGCGGCTGGCGCCAACTGCTGTTGCCGATCAATCCGGGTCAGGGCCTGACGCACTGGCACAGCGTGGCGGCGCGCTGGGCGTTGCCGGGGTTGCTGATGCTCGCCAGCAGCGGGCTTTACCTCGCAGCCAGCAGCCAGGGTTGGCTCAGTGACGGCCAGGATGTCGATCTGGCCTACCCCGAAGCCCGCTATGCGGCGCCGGCGGTGGAGCTGGGCAGCCTCTCGGCCCTGCGTCATCTGGAGCTGAACGATCTGCGTGAGCTGGAGTTCCCCAGTGACAGCCAGGAGTCCAATTACTACAGCGTGCGCACCGCGACCGGCGAGGGTTTTGTCAATGCCAACAGCGGTCAGTGGATCAGCTATCAGCCCCACGGTTTCGCCCGTCGGCTGTATGAAAGCGTCTATGAACTGCACCGCGGTGCCCACTCGCCGCTGTGGTCGCTGATTCTCGCGGCGACCAGCCTGGCCTGCCTGTTTCTCGGTGGTTCCGGCCTGCTCGCCTGGTGGCGACGCCAGCGCCTGGCGCGATTGTTGCCGAACAATGCCCCGGCCGCCCAGGCGGACACCATTCTGCTGGTGGGCAGCCAGGGCGGCAGCACCTGGGCCTATGCCCGCCAGTTGCACAGCCAACTGGTGGCCAGCGGCGTGCGCGTACACAGCGCCAGCATGAACCAGCTGCAGCCGAGCTACCCGCAGGCCAAGCGCCTGCTGATTCTCACGGCCACCTATGGCGATGGCCAGGCGCCGGACTCGGCCAGGGCGTTTCTCCCACGCCTCGAACATAGCCACTTGAATGCCAACTTGCAGGTGGCGGTGCTGGGTTTTGGTGATGCGCAGTTCCAGCACTTCTGTGGCTATGCCGAGCAGGTTCAGCAGCAGTTGCAGCAACGTGGGCTGCAGGCGCTGTTGCCACTGCAGAAGATCGACCGTGGCGATCTCGGCGAGTTGAATGGCTGGGCGCAGCGCCTCGGTCAGGCACTGGGCCTCGACCTGCACTTCACGCCGGTGCGCAACGTGGTGGCGCTGCAGCAACTGCAACTGCTGAGCAAGGAGGTGTATGGCCAGCACAGCGATGCGCCGGCGGCCATCCTGCGCTTTGCCGTGCGCGCCGCGCAGCCGTCCTGGTGGCGCCCGGCAGTGCGCTTTGCACCGGGCGATCTGCTTGGCATCAGCCCCGGCAGTGGGCAGGCGCCGCGCTATTACTCGATAGCCAGCAGCGATGAGGATGACGCTCTGGAAATCTGCGTGCGCAAACAACACCAGGGGCGTTGTTCGTCGTTGCTGCATGGCTTGCAGGTGGGCGACTGCGTCGAGGGCTTTATTCAGCCGCACCCGGACTTTCGCCCCAGCGCCGGTCAGCACCCGCTGATTCTGCTGGGCGCTGGCACCGGCTTGGCGCCGCTGATCGGCTTCGTGCGCAAAAATGCCACGCAGCGGCCGCTGCACCTGTACTGGGGTGGGCGCAATGCGCAGGCGGATTTCCTCTATGAAGATGAACTCGGCGAGTACCTGGCCGACGGCCGCCTGAGCCACCTGGGCCTGGCGTTCTCCCAGGGCGCCGACGGCCTGTATGTGCAGGATCGCCTGCGCCAGGACGCCAGCGCCCTGCAGGGTCTGTTTGCCCAGGGCGCCCAGGTGCTGGTGTGCGGCTCCAAGGACATGGCAGCCGGCGTCCGTGCCGTGCTGGATACTCTGCTGGCGCAACGGGGCAGCAGTGTCGACGACCTACGACTGCAAGGGCGGTACCGCGAAGATGTCTACTGAAACCCTGCCGCTGCAGCGCTACAGCCTCAGTGGCGCGACCATGGGCACGCGCTACAGCGCAGTGTTTTACGCCGCGGGCGAGATTGACCAGGCGGCGATCCAGGCCGACCTGCAACAGGCGGTCGAGCGGGTCGACCAGCAGATGTCGACCTGGAACCCGGCGTCCGCGCTGATGCAACTCAACGTCGCGCCGCTGGAGCAGTGGTTGAGCCTGCCTGACGAGTTGCTGTGGGTGCTGAGCACCGCGTTGCGCATTGGCGAGGAGTCGGCCGGTGCCTTCGAGATCGGCGTTGGTGCGCTGGTCAGCGCCTGTGGCTTTGGTCCGCAACCGGCGGCCGAGCACTTGCCGGCCCGTCAGCCGAGTGCGCGAGCGGCGCTGGAGCTGGATGTGGCGCGCCGCGCCGTGCGCAAACGGGCAGCCATCAGCCTGGATCTCAACGGCATCGCCAAGGGCTTTGGCGTCGATCAGCTGGCCCGCTGCCTGGAGCAGCACGGTATTCACGCCTACCTGGTGGGCATCGATGGCGAAATGCGCGCCGCCGGGCGCAAGGCCGATGGCAGCGCCTGGTTGGTGGCCCTGGAAAAACCGCTCAAGGGCCGCCGCGAAGTGCTCGGCGCCCTGGAGCTGCACGACACAGCCATCGCCACCTCGGGCGACTACCGGCATTGGCGCGAGCGGGATGGCACGGTGCATTCCCACACCATGGACCCGCACAGCGGCGCGCCACTGGTGTCGACGCTGACCTCGGTGTCGGTGATCTGCACCAGCTGCATGTACGCCGATGCCTGGGCCACCGCCTTGCTGGTGCTGGGCGTGGAGCGCGGCAGTCAGTTGGCCAAGGCCCAGGGCTTGAGCGCGATCTTTGTGCTGCGCGAGGGTGATGAGCTGCGCGAGATCACCGTGGGTTTGTGAGGCGCAAGCATCTTGCTGTGGCGTTGACAATTGTCATGAGGGGTTAGGGCCTGCTCCGGTAACAATAATTATTCTCATTAGAGGGCGGCGGGAGAAAGCTCCTGACCACGCGATGTTTTCTATGGAGTAATTGCAATGCCGTTCAAGCCCAAAAAGCTGGCGCTGTTGATTTCCGGGCTCTATGTGTTTAGCCCGCTGGCGCTGGAAGCGCAGTCTTTGCCGGTTGATCCGGTTGAGGCTGAACAAGTCAACACCGAGCAACTGCCGGTCAAGTCGAACAAGGCCGCGCCAGCGCAGCCTGTGCAACTGGAGCCGGCCCTGGAGCCGGCCAGCGATGATGCGCTGGAGCTGTCGCCGACCGATGTACAGGGGGTCATGGATAAGGATGCCGAGGGCCACGCCAAGGTCTACCAGGAGAACGTCACCAGCGTCTACAAGGGCCGCGAGGAGCTGCAGCGCTTCCAGGTGAGCAATCCAGGTGATGTGTTCAAGGGTATGAACGGCGTCTACAGCATGGACACCCGCAGCAGCCAGTCGATTACCCCGAACATCCGCGGCATCACCGGCGAAGGGCGCACGCCGCTGACCATCGATGGCACCGAGCAGTCCACCAACGTCTGGCTGCACTTCTTTGGTTCGGGCAACCGCAGCTATGTCGACCCGGCGCTGTTTCGCAGTATCGAGGTGGAAAAAGGCCCGTCCCTGAGCCGTGGCATCAAGAGCGGCGTGGGCGGGGCGGTGAATATCCGCACCATCGAGGCCAGCGACATCATCCCCGAAGGCGATAGCTGGGGGATTGAAAGCAACCTGAAAACCTCAAGCAACACCAGCGCGCCGCGCTTCGATGCCACCTCGGCGTTTGGCCAGGACTACCGCACCTTTCCCGGCGCGGAGCGGGTCGAGCTGGAGGGCGTCAACCTCAGCACGCCGCCGGCCCGTAGCGAGAGCGATGGGCAGGTTTTCAACTTCGACGACCACTCGGAAACGCTGAGCATCGCCGGGCGCAATGAGGTGGCCGATATTCTGCTGTCGCGCAGCGAGCGGACGTCGGGCAACTACTATGCCGGGGAACACAATTCCAGTCGTTATGAGGGCCACGATGTCTGGGATAGAAGCAGCACCGACGTCTACATCCCCAACCTGACCAAGGTGTATACGGCGGGTAGCGAAGTGTTCAACACCTCCAGTGACACCGACACCACCCTGGTGAAGAACAACTGGTACCTGCCCAACGAGCAAAAGCTTGGGCTGCAGTTTATGCGCACCGATACGACCTTCGGCGAAACCACGCCGGGGCGTTCGCTGCTGATGTATGCCTATCGCGAAGGCGCGGAACAAGCCCAGCCGGATCTGGATTGGGCGAACATGCGTGGCTTTGTCACGGAAGACCCGCGCTCGGAACTGCGCCTGGACAGTTACAAGCTGAGTTACGACCTAAAGCCCCAAGGCTCCCCCTGGCTGGACCTGGAAACCAGCCTGTGGCAGACCAAGGCCGAGGGCATGCGCTACCAGACTGGCATCTCGCCGTGGGGGCTGGAGCTGACGGCCGAGGAAAAGGAGGCGCTCAAGCTCTGGGACTGGGCGAAAATAAGCGCGATACAGTTTATGGGGCAACAGTGGTGGGATGAGAACGCCCACTTGTTCCCGCAACCCGAGCATGACGGCACCATCAAGCCTCTGGGGCGGCAGTGGACCAACCATGACCGCACCGGCTTCGACGTCAGCAACCAGATGCTCCTCTCCAGCAACCTGCAACTGACCCTGGGCGGCAGTTACCAGCAGGAGAAACTGGATGAGCGGGTGCAGCAGAGTAATAGAGACACCAACGGCCTGCTGCCGGATGGCGTCTTTCTGAATACGGGAACCGACCGCCTCGGCCCGCGCTCCGGCGAGCGCAAGGAATACTCGGCGATGATGAACCTGAGTTGGGAGGCCACCGACTGGCTCACCGTTACCGCCGGCACCCGTTATTTGCAATACACCGGCAAGGACATCGGCACGGCCAAGTTGCGTCGCCAGCAAAGCGAGTTTCATAAGGCGACGCAACGTTTGGCGGGGCTGCAATTGCAATACCAGGAGCTGATGTCGCCGGAAGACAGAGCTGAACTGACTCGCTTGAGAGCCGAGGCAACAGCTGCATGGGGTGCCATAGATAGAAACGACCCAAGCAACTTCAAAGAGTGGATCGTCTATACCTCAAGCCATGTTGATGGGCTGCCCGCCACGATAACGCGGAGGCTTCCTACCGAGGATGCTCAATACCGATTGGCAGCCAACAATCTGTTGAGCTTTCTCTCGGCGCGTAATGCCAACCCCTTTGGCAAGACCAACCCGAACGGAGCGCAACTAATAAGCGAAACCGAAACCTCAGAGATAGCATTTTATAATTTATGGGCCACAAACGGTTATACATCCAGTTTTCCGAATGATTTCTACAGCACAGATAGCGGGACTTATTGGGTAAAAACGGTGTTATTGCCCAGTAAAGATGGCAAGTTCGACTCATCGCAAAACCCCTTTGTCAATGGCACGGCCGATGCCACGCAGATTGTTGCGGACCCTTACAATCCGGGCAGCACGACCCAGAAAATCAAATTGGAAAATGGTTTGTACGGCGAGCGTATCTATGAATCGCTGTCAGCCGGCAAGGCCTGGGAAGCGCCCGAAGAGCAATCCGGCCATGCCCTGAGCCCGGTGCTGAGCGCCACCGCACGGTTAACGCCCTTCGGCACGGCCTTTGTGCGCTATGCCCAGACCACCCGCTTCCCCAGCATCAACGAGCTGACCTCCAGCGCCATTATCGATGGCGCCGGCACCGTGGGTACCCTGGCCCAGGGCGCCAGCGAGCCGGAGCGCAACAGCAACTGGGAGGTGGGCTATGCCCACGACCTCACCCAGTTCTTCCCCAGCCTGGGCTTTGCCGATGCGCGCCTGAGTTACTACAACACCGAGATCGAGAACTTTATCGATCGCGGCCTGTATCTCGACAGCATCCAGTTCGACCAGAAAAAAACCAGCGGCCTGGAGTTGCAATCGCGCTTCGACACGGGCCGGCTGTTTGGCAGCCTGGGCGCCACCTACCGGCTGGAGCAGGAGTTGTGCGACAAGGATTACGCCTCGGCGCTGGACCCCTATCTCAACCGCATCCCCACCTGCATGACCGGCGGTTTCCCCGGCACCTACAGCGGCAACAGCCTGCAGCCCAAGTACTCCATTGACCTGGCGCTGGGCACCCGCCTGTTCAATGAACAACTGGAACTGGGCTGGCGCAGCGTGTACCACGCCGGCGCGGAAAACAGCCAACTGGACGACCTGCTGGGCTCGCAAGTGAGCGTCGCGGCGCTTAATGGTCTGGCGCGGGATGCCTGGTTCAGGAGCGGCAACCAGGATGGCTTCTACTGGCGCTCGGTGCTGCTGCATGACCTCTACGCCAATTACCAGGTGAACAAACAGCTGGCCGTGAATATGGGCATCACCAACCTGACCGACGAGTACTACCTGGACCCCATGGCCAAGACCCTGCTGCCCGGCCCTGGGCGCACGCTAACCGCCGGGCTGAAAGTCAATTTCTAGTTTTTTTACGCGTTTTTTTGGAAAAAACGCGCGGTTGTTCAATCTCACTAAAGAGGATGTAAAGATGAAAAAATCAACAGTGGCCCTGGCTATCATGGCGTTGGTGGGCAGCGGCGCGGCATTGGCGGCTTCTCCGAATGTACAAGGAGGCACCTCCAATATCGCGGGTGTAAAGGTTGGTGCGTCTAACCACAGCATGTTCGCGGGTGGCAATTCCGGCGTGGCATTGAATGGTGATGCCAGTCGTATCGACCTGGCCGGCGGCCCGATCAAGGGCTCGAACAAGGCGATTGCCGCCCGTGGCAACGGCACCATCATGAAGCCGGCCGATGTCGGCATGTTCCCCCTGCCGATCAATATCGCCCAGGTGTGGAAGGCTTCTGCCAGCAACGGCGCCGCCCAATTTGCCATCAATAGCGTGCGGCAGATCACCCAGATCTCCCTGGCTCCGCAGTTTGGCGGCCTGGTGATCGGCCAGGTGGCCAATGCCAGCGGCGCACCGCTGGCGGTGGGCAGTGGCGTGTACTTTGGCGAGTGGGCGCCGCGCGCTGCCGGCACCCCGCCGAGCAATAGCTCCAACCTGAATATGACCAGCACCAGCCGTACCGTGTGGTATGTGGGCGACAATGCGGTGCAAACCACGCCCGGCCTGAGCAACGTGCAGTACAACGTAATCGGCATTAACCAAACCGGCACGGATGCTTCCGGGGCTACGCTGGCCGGCGGCTTGCCGGCCAGCCCGAACCTGTACAAGGGCACGCTGACGGCTAACTATGTTGCGGGTGGCTCAAATAACAAAATCACCGGTGCTATTAGTCGGGGCAGCAGCAGTATCGACTTTGCTGGCACCACTATCGGTGACCAAGGCACTTTCAGTAAGGGCAGCACTATCGACGGCCGCTTCTATAACGGTGCCCAGGCTTTGGCGGGTATCTACAAGGGTGCAACTGCGGCTGATCACGTCGCCTTCGGCGGCAGCAAGGTCAGCGGCACCATCACTCCCTAAGGTTTGATCACTCTCCACTGGCGGCTACCAGTGAAGAGCGTCAAACAGGGCGTTGCCGGATGGAGTCTCGTTCGGTAGCGCTTGGCAGGGGTACCTGTGGAGGCCGGCTCGCCGGCCTTCATTCTAATGTACGCACATTAATTGTGGAAATTGCTTATGTCTTGTCGCCGCACAGCCGCCTGGCTGCTGTCTCTGGCGGGTCTTGTCGTGCCTGGCGCCTGGGCCGATGACGACGATACGCGCTTCTTGCAGGACCAGACCCGGCGCAGCATCGAACAGAAAACCCAAGCCGAAGGCGAGCTGGCGCCACCGCCCGGCACGCTGCTGTATGAAGGCCAGCGCTACGCGGTGCCGAGCACCCTGGAGGCCCTGACGCCGGCCATCTACGTGGCCATCAACACCCAGCAATGGACTCAGTTGCCGGAATTTGTCGCCCGTTACCGGGCACTGCCAGGCCACCGCCCGGCGCTGGCGAATATGGCGGACAGCCTGTTGGCGCGCTTTGCCGGCGATTACCCGCAGGCCTTGCAACGCATGCAGCAGGCCAGCGAACAGGAGCCCTGGGATGCGCGCATCCTCCTGGAACTGTCGCGCCTGTTGTTCGAGGATTATCAGGAGCAGCGCGCCCAGGTGAGCTTTGCCAGGGCGCTGGACGCCGGCCTGCCGCCCGAGGTGCAATTGCTGACCGAGCAATACCAGCAGGCCATGGACCTGCGCGCCGACTGGCACGGTGGCGTGGCCCTGGGCTGGGGCTACAACGACAATATCAACCAGGCCAACGGCCACTACAGTTGCCTGAGCCAGTTTGCCGGGATTTGCCTGTTCGAGCGGCAGATGCCGGAGGCCATCGGCTCGGCGCTGAACAATTACGAGCTGGCCCTGCAGCGCCGGGTCAACCTGGGCGGCAACCATAACCTGCAGATCCGCCCGCTCAGTTACGGCACCTTCTACCGGCGGGAGAACCCCAGTAGCAGCGCCAGCCTGCAGGACTACAGCACCAACCTGGCGATGCTGCAGTTGGGCTACCAGTACCTGGATGCGCGCAACAGCCTGGCGCTGAGTCCGACCCTCGAACACTTCTACCGCAACGGCCATGGCGAATACCTGGCCCATGGCCTGCTACTGGAGGGCAGTCGCGCCCTTGATCAGCGCTGGCAACTGGGCAGCAGCCTGGAGGCCAAGCGTTATCGCTACAGCGACCGCGGGCAAAGCCTGGGCGCCGACTACGAGCAGTTTCAGTGGGGGCTGACGGCAAGCTTTGCTCCGAGTAGCCAGGGCAGCCTGTACGCCGGCCTCGACCTGACGCGCAAACGCTATGCCGAAGACGTGGCCAGCAGCCGCGAATGGGCGCTGCGGGCGGGTTATTACCATGCCTTTGAAGGCCGCGCCGGGCTGTTCGTCAATGCCCTGGCGATCTACCGCGAGGCGAAGAACGAGGCCTATGACGGCTTTCTCGGTGCGCAGCGCGAAGACCGCCAGCAGGTTTATATCCTCGGCATGGGCGCCAAGGGCTGGTCGCTTGCCGGTATCAGCCCCGAGCTGCGTCTGCGCCATAGCATCAACCACAGCAACCTGGACTGGGCGTTCGGCTTCAAACAGACCGAGCTGAGCCTGATGCTGCGCCGGGACTTCTAAATTGCGCGGATGGGATAGCGGGGAGTGGGAAGTGGGGAGTGGGAATAGGCGTTCGGGAGTAGGAAGTGGGAGGGGAATGGGTTTATGATAATGCTTCTCATTGACGAGGTGTTTTTATGTGGAACCTGAATCCTGGGTCAGGTATTGCCGGGGCCATGGTTGTGCCGGTTAATCACCTGCTGAACGAGATGCCTGGGCTATGACGACGCCTGCCTTAATCACCCTGCTGAGCCGTTCGCCGGTGTTCGCCACGGTCGGGCGAGACGGGCTTGGTGCTCTGCTTGAGGGGGGTTCCCTGGTGCGCCTGGACGCCGGCCAGCATCTGTTTCGCATGGGCGACAAGGCGGCCCATTTCTTCCTGGTGCAGGCTGGTAGCGTGATGCTGTATCGCCCCAGCTACGGCGGCGAGCAGAAGGTCTTTCGCAATATGGAGGCGGGCGATCTGCTGGCAGAAACGGCCATGTTCGTCGAACCCTGTCGGTATCCGTTGTCGGCCCGCGCGAACATGCCTTCCAGTGTTTATCGCCTGCCCAGGGCGGGCTTGCTGGGCTTGTGCCGCGCCTCGCCGGACTTCAGCCTGGCCATGCTCGAAGGCATGGCGGTGCGCATCTCCCAGTCGCTCAACCGGATTGATCTGCTGACCATCGGCAACGCCGCCCAGCGCCTGGTGGCCTATTTGCTGGATCTGTACACGCAGCAGCGCAGCGCCTGGCTGGCGTTGCCGGCCAGCCATAGCGTGCTGGCTCGCCAGTTGAATATCACCGCGGAAACCTTCTCGCGCCAATTGGGTGCCTTTCGCCGTGCGGGCTTTATCGGCGGGCGCAATCCCGAGCTGGTGTTGCTGGACATCGACGGGCTCTGCCAGGCGGTGGTTCGATTGTTGCAACTATGCCCGCCAGGCCCTGGGCAAGTGAGCCGCGCCCTGCTGCGCTGACCTACCTGACCTGACCTGACCTGACCTGACCTGACCTGCTTGGCGCGGCGCCTCAAGCCTCGCTGCTGTCTGGCGCCGCCGCTCGGGGCGCGGCGCAACCCTCCTGACCGTCTGTGCGCGGCCAGGCCAGGCCCGGCCAGGCGTACCCCAGATAGACGGCGAAACAGCCCGCCCAGAGCAGCCCCGCAATCATCAGCAAGGCGCTGCTCGACGTTCCCGGCAGGCCGGCCCAGGCGCGCAGCACGGCGGCAATCAGCAGGGTGACGGCGCACAGTGGCAGCCAGGGGCGCCGATCCAGCCACAGGCCGGTATGGATGCGGCTGACCATGGCCATCACCGCCAGTACCGCCAGTGACAGGGCGCCGCTGCTGAGCAGATGCCGCCCGCTTGAGGGCGGTAGCGGGGCGCCCAGCCAGGCGGCGCCCATGGCGGCGTAACCCAGGGCGAGAAGCCAGTAGCCGGCATACAGCA
>DAITLT010000079.1:5084-12500 GCA_036835505.1 Pseudomonas sp. | reverse complement strand
CGGCCGCCAGTCGTCAGTACCTGCCGATTGCCAAAGAGGCGCCGGATTACCCCGAGCGCGCCCTGGACAAGGGCATCGAAGGCGATTGCAGCGTGACTTACACCGTTACGCCCCAGGGCCGGGTGGCCGATCCGCAGGTGGCTGGCGACTGCCATCCGCTGTTCGTGCGCCCGTCCCTGGCGGCAGCCAAGACCTTCCGCTACCAGCCGCGCATCGTCGCCGGCCAGGCGGTGGCCGTGGTCGGGGTCAAGAACACCTTCCACTACCGCATCGAATAACCCCGACCTGCTCCTACAGCGACCGTGCAGGCCGTAGCCCGGATGCCATCCGGGGCCACCACTCACAGCCATCGAGATTTCCTGATGAACGAGCACAGCCAGTTCCACGCCCGCCTGGACGCCCACGACGACATCGCCATCAACCCCAGCGCCAATCCGCCGCTGGCCGAGCTGCTCAACCCGAGCCGGCGCAACGTGCTCAAGGGCGGTTTGACCCTGGCCGCGCTGGGCTTCTTCGCCGGTGGCATCAGCGCCTGCGGCAAGGCCAGCGCCAGCCCGTTGCTGAACTTCAAGGGCGTGCCGGTGCAGGTCGATCCGGCCTTCGACCGCGTGCTGGTGGCCGAGGGTTACCGCGCCGTGCCGTTCTTCTCCTGGGGTGATCCGGTGGAAGCGGGCGCTCCAGCCTGGAACCCGGACGCCAGCGACGACTGGCAGGCCCAGCTCAAGCAGGCCGGCGACAACCACGACGGCATGGACTTCTTCGCCTTCCCCGGCGAAAGCGAGCGTGGCCTGCTGGTGATGAACCACGAGTACATCAACCCGCCGCTGCACCCCTCCGGCAAGATCGATCAAAGCCAGCCACGGCCGCTCAACGAGGTGCGCAAAGAACAGGCGGCCCACGGCGTCTCGGTGATCGAGGTGAAAAAGGGTGCCGACGGCCAATGGCAGCGGGTCATGGACTCGGCCTACAACCGCCGTATCAGCATGCTCACGCCGATCCGCCTGGCCGGCCCGCTGGCCGCCCATGCGCTGATGCAGACCGCCAGCGACCCCCAGGGCCTGGAGGTGCTCGGCACCCTGAACAACTGCGCCACCGGCATCACGCCCTGGGGCACCTTCCTCACCTGCGAGGAAAACTGGCCCAACTACTTTATCAACCGCGACCCGGCCGATTACGCCGCGCGGGTGGCGCACAAGCGCTATGGCCTGGCCAGCAGCGGCACCAGTAAAAACTACGCCTGGGAAACCGCCGACCCGCGCTTCGACGCCACGCCCTACCCGGAGCAGGCCCACGGCGGCCACGTCAACGAGCCCAACCGCTTCGGCTGGGTGGTGGAAATCGATCCCTTCGACCCACAGGCGCAGCCGATCAAACGCACCGCCTTCGGCCGTTTCAGTCGCGAGTGCGCGGCCCTGAGCCTGGGCGATGACGGGCGCATGGCGTTCTATTCCGGCGACGATGCCAAGGGCGAGTACCTGTACAAATTCGTCCCCAGCGGCCGCCATGATGCCGCCAACCCCAAGGCCAGCCGCGACCTGCTGGATCACGGCACCCTGTATGTGGCCAAGCTGAACGCCGATGGCAGCGGCCAGTGGCTGGCCCTGGAGCATGGGCAGAACGGCCTGAGCGCCGAGCATGGCTTCCCCAGCCAGGCCGAGGTGCTGATCAACGCCCGCGCCGCCGCCGACCGCGCCGGTGCCACGCCGATGGACCGCCCGGAATGGGCCGCCGTGCATCCCAAGAGCCGCGAGGTCTACGTGACCCTGACCAACAACGACGGGCGCGGCGACAAGCAGCCGGTGGACAAGGCCAACCCGCGGCCGAACAACCTGCACGGGCAGATCCTGCGCTTCAACGAACAGGGCGCTGATCCGACGGCCACCACCTTCACCTGGGAATTGTTCCTGCTCGCCGGCGAGCCGCGCGGCGCCAAGGGCAAGGATGGCCAGCCCGTGCCGGCCAACCTGACCGGCACCATCAATGGCGATCTGTTTTCTTCACCGGACGGGGTGGCGTTTGATGCGGCCGGGCGCTTGTGGATTCAGACCGACTACGACGATGCCGAGCCGGCTATGCAGGCCATGGGCTGCAACCAATTGCTCTGTGCCGACCCAATCAGTCGCGAGGTGCGGCGTTTTCTGGTCGGCCCACGCGGCTGCGAAATCACCGGCCTGGCCTGGAGCCCGGATGGCAAGGCGATGTGGGCGAATATCCAGCACCCCGGCATCAGCTTCCCGGCCAGCGACGGCAAAACCCGCCCGCGCTCGACCACGGTGCTGATCACTAAACTCGACGGCGGGGTGATTGGTAGTTGAGCATGCCCGTAGGAGTCAGCGTGCTGGCGATCTAGCAAGCATCGCCAGCACGCTGGCTCCTACGTAACGCGGATTGCCGCTAGCCGTTTTGCTCGGCGACGCGCTTACGGCAGGCCGCGCCGAAGGCCTCGAAGATGCGCACGGACTGCGGGTTTTCTGAGGCTTGCCACTCGGGGTGCCATTGCACGCCCAGGGTGAACTGCGGCGCTTGCGGCAGGTGAATGGCTTCGATCACCCCGTCTTCGGCGTGGGCCAGGGCTTCCAGGCCTTTGCCCAGGGTCTTGATGCCCTGGCCGTGCAGGGAGTTGACCGGAATTTCTTCCAGGCCCAGCAACTCGGCCAGCCAGGTGCCCGGCACCAGGCGGATGCTGTGGGCTTCGGCGTATTGCTCGACGGGGGGCGTGGTGTCGTCTTCGCGGTGGTCGTTCATGCCCTCAACTTCGTAGAGTTTCTGGTGCATGTCGCCGCCCAGGGCCACGTTGATTTCCTGCATGCCGCGGCAGATGCCGAAGATCGGCAGGCCCCTGGCCAGTGCGGCGTGAATCAGGGGCAGGTCGAAGTTGTCGCGGTCGCGGTCCTGGGCCTTGCTCGGGGTGAGGTTTTCCTGACCGTAGAGCGTCGGGTCGATGTTGCTGCCGGCGCCGGTGAGGTAGACGCCATCGACCATCGACAGGTATTGCTCAAGGTCATCGGTGCCGAAGCAGGTGGGTGCCAGCAGGGGTACGCAGCCAGAGATTTCGACCAGGGGGCGCATGTACTTGTTGGTCATCACTTGGTAGTCATGGCCTTTGCGCGCCTGGGCGCCCATGGACATCAGGACTACGGGTTTGCGTGTTGCGTTCTGGGTATTGCCAGTGTGGTTGTTGGACATATGTCACCTTAGGGCAGGCCGGCGCCTGCCGTTTCTGTGCAGGAAGTACCTGTGTTGCCGCGGTGCTTCCTGTTTTTGCCGGTTTCGCCTGCCTTGCGGCAACCCTTGTGCGTTGAGCTTCTGGGGTTTGCCCCGCGCGTGTCACAGGGGCCTTGGCGCCTGTGCGTGGGGCCTGCAGGGCGACGCAACCGTGGCTCAGTGTGCCTTGGCCGTAAAATATGTCAAACAAATCAGTGCTTGCTGTTGAGAATATCCGCTCATTGGCGCTGCCGGAGCAGCGCGTGCGTAGGCCGGATGGTGCCCGGTCGCTACTTCGCGGCCTGGGCGGCCAGCTTCTCCACGTCGACCTGTTTGAGCGCCGCATTGAACGCTTCCAGCGCCTGTTTGCCTGCCTCTGAGTTGGTGAAGCAGACGTGCAGGGTCTTGTCCTCCAGGATTTTGCCGTTGAACTGCAGGCTGCTGGCCGCCGATTGCAGCTTGGGGCTGGTCTGCAGCAGGTACTGCATGACGTTCTGATCCACCACTGCCAGGTCGATGCGGCCGTTGGCCAGCTTCAGCAGGTTTTGTTCGTCGGAACTGGCGGCATCGATCTTGAGTTGGCCGGCGGCGGCCATCTTGTCGAACTCCACGGTGTTTACATAGCCGCTGACGGTGCCGATTTTCCGGCTCTTCAAGTCATCCAGGCTGCCCCAGGTGACGGGCTTGGCGGTTTGTTCGGCAAAGCCTAAGGGGCCGTGGCCGATGGGCGCGGAAAACAGGCAGGGGCTGCTGGGGTCGGCATATTCGGGAAAGTAGCCCACGAACGCCGGGTCGCTGCGGGCGGTGTCGACGGCCCGTTGCCAGGGCAGAAACTTGAAGCTGGCGCTGTGCCCGGCCTGCTCCAGCACCGCCTTGACCACCTGCGAGGTGACGCCCTGGCCGGCCAGTTTGTCGCCGGTATAGGGCGGCCAGTCGAGGCTGGTGAGGTTGATGCTGGCGGCACCGGCCGTGCCGGCAAACAGGCCGGTGAGGCTGACACAGAACAACAGGACGGAAGCTTTATGCATGGCGCAGTCCTCGCGGGTGGGTGTCTATTCACCCTAGCAGCCTGACGCAGCTAACGCCGAGCCACTGAGCACGTGCCGCAGCGGCTGGCGGCCACCAGGGGGGTAATGCAGACCCCCGGTGCTGGTGCGTGGGTGAATTGCTGCTAGACCTATAAAGACTTCCAATCAGCGCAAGGGGCACGATCATGACGGGCAAAACAACGTGGCAGGGTTTGCTGTGGGCAATCAGTTTGAGCTGTTCCGCGGCCTTTGCCGCGCCCCTTGAGGTGCTCACCGAAGACTATCCACCGTTCAACATGCAGGGTGACGGCAACAAGATCAGCGGGCTGTCTACCGAGATTGTCGAGGAGCTCTTCAAGCGTGCCGGGGTGGAATACAAAATTACCCTGCTGCCTTGGAAGCGCGCCTATGAGCAGACGCAAAGCACGGCCAACACCGCCCTCTACTCCACCACCCGCACGCCTGAGCGGGAGGCTCTGTTCAAGTGGGTTGGGCCGCTGGTGAGTAATAACTGGGTGTTTTTCGCCAAGCCCGATTCGACCTTGAGCATCACCAGCCTGGAGCAGGCCAAGCAGTATTCGGTGGGCGGCTATAACGGCGATGCGGCGGCCGAGTACCTGGCAGCCCAGGGGTTTGCCAAGCTGCAACTGGCCTCCAACGACCGGGCCAATGCCAAGAAGCTGGACGCCGGGCGCATCGAGCTGTGGGCGACCGGCGAATACCTGGGGCCTTACCTGGCCAATCTGGAAAAGGCCCCGGCGCCCAAGGCGGTGTTCACCTTCCGGGAAACCCAGATGAGCCTGGCGTTCAACAAGGACACCCCGGATGAGCTGATCGACAAGCTCAATGCCACGCTCGAGGCCATGCGCAAGGACGGTGTGATTGATGCGCTCAATGCCAAGTATCACTAGCTGAGATCTTGATGTCCGTCGTATCGCCCCGGTTAGGAAGTCCGCCATGCGCATCAACAGCCTGAAATTTCGTATTGCCCTGTTGACCACGCTGTCGGTCAGCGCCTTGCTCCTGTTGTTTGGCGGCTACAACTACAGCACGGCCAAGGCGCAAAGCACCCAGGCGCAGGCCGCCGCGGTGGCGCGGGTGGTGGCGCGCCTGCAGTTGTCCCTGCCGGGGCCGTTGTGGAACTACGAGAGTGGTTTTATCGAGGCCGCGTTGAAGTCTGAGCTGGCCGATCCGGGCCTGCAGGCCTTGCTGGTAAAGAACAAGGACAAGCTGATTGCGGCCTTTGCGCGCACGGCCGATGGCGAGATCAGCGCCACCCTGCAAGAGCCGGAAAACTACAGCCTGCGCAGCAGCCATGAGATCAGCTATGAGGAGAATGGCGAGCGCAGCGTGGTGGCGCAGTTGCTGGTATTTACCGATGACACGAGCATCGCCATGCAGCTGGATAGCCTGCTGCTGCAGACCGTGATCCAGATTGTGCTGCTGGATCTGTGCATCATCGGCTTGCTCATGCTGTTGCTGCACAGCAATGTGATGCGCCCGCTGCAACGCATGAACCTGGCGGTTTTCGACCTGGCCCAGGGCGAGGGTGACCTGACCCAACGCCTGCGCATCAGCCGTGAAGACGAGATGGGTGACCTGGCAGGCAACATCAACCGTTTTATCGAGAAGCTGCAGGGCATGGTGCGCAATATCGACGAGCTGGTGGCCGGCGTGCTGCAGACTGCCGAGACCTGCGACACCCTGTCGGCGGCCAATGCCCTGGGCATCAGCGATCAACAGAACGAACTGGACCAGGTCGCCACCGCCATCACCGAAATGAGCAGCGCGGTCGAGGAGGTGGCCGGCAACGCGGTCAAGACCTCGACCTCCACCGACGAGGCCGGGCGTTATGCCGATCAGGGCTATACCCTGGCCGGGCATGCCAATCAGGTGATCCATCAACTGGTCAGCGAAGTGGAGCAGGTGGCCGGGCGTATCGAATCGCTGGCCGATGAGAGCGCCAGCATCGGTAAGGTCATCGAGGTGATCAACAGCATTGCTGAGCAGACCAACCTGCTGGCCCTGAATGCCGCCATCGAGGCCGCCCGCGCCGGTGATCAGGGCCGTGGCTTTGCCGTGGTGGCCGATGAAGTACGCACCCTGGCGGGCCGCACCCGGCAATCCACCGAAGAAATTCGGGCGATCATTCAGCGCCTGCAGCAATCGACTCAGAACGTGGTCAGCGGCATGCAGGTTAGCCGTTCCCAGGCGGGCCAGGCCGGCCAGGAGGCCGCCTCGGTGCAGACCTCGATGGACCAGATCCGCACCCAGGTCAACCTGATCCGCGAGATGAACCTGTATATCGCCCAGGCGGCCGAGGAGCAGCATTCGGTGGCCGAAGAAGTCAGTCGCAGCGTGAACCGGATCGCCGGGCTGAACAGCGACAACTCCGCGCGAGTCTCGGCCTTGAGCCGAGCCAGCGCCGATTTGCACGGCCTGTCCGAGCGCCTGGCGGAGCAGTTGCGCCACTTTCAGGTGTAGCGCGCGCGGTTGATTTGCCGCGCGTCCTGGGTTTGCTGGCGATGTGCTTGTGGGTAGTGCGACTGGTGGTATATCGAGGATTTCTGCTGAGTACCAAACAGCCCCCGCTACGCCTTGTGGCGCGCGGGGGCGGGGCTTAGCCGAGGTCGAAGCGGTCGGCGTTCATTACCTTGGTCCAGGCGGCCACGAAGTCCCGCACGAACTTCTCGTGGTTGTCGTCCTGGGCGTAGACCTCGGCGTAGGCACGCAGGATTGCGTTGGAGCCAAACACCAGGTCGACACGGGTGGCGGTCCATTTTACCGCGCCGGTTTTGCGCTCACGGATTTCGTAGAGGTTTCGCCCGATCGGTACCCAGGTGTTGGCCATGTCGGTCAGATTGACGAAGAAGTCGTTGCTCAACTGCCCTTCACGGTCGGTGAATACCCCGTGTTTGCTGTCGCCATGGTTGGTGCCGAGGACACGCAGGCCGCCTACCAGCACGGTCATTTCGTGGGCGGTCAGGCCCAGCAACTGGGTGCGATCGAGCAGCAGCTCTTCGGCGCTGACGGCGTAGTCCTGCTTCAGCCAATTGCGGTAGCCATCGGCCAGCGGCTCCAGCACGGCGAACGACTCGACATCGGTCATGTCCTGGCTGGCATCGCCACGGCCGGCGGTAAACGGCACGCTGAGCACAACCCCAGCCGCAGCGGCGGCTTGCTC
>DAITLT010000079.1:0-5074 GCA_036835505.1 Pseudomonas sp. | reverse complement strand
CGATCGCCAGGTTGCCGGCCAGCACTATCACATCGGCCAGGCTGGCGCCGTTGGCGGTGGCGATGCCCTCGAGTACGCCGAGAACCTTGGCCAGGCGCGCCGGCTCATTGCCTGGCCAGTCCTTTTGCGGCGCCAGACGAATGCGCGCGCCGTTGGCCCCGCCACGCATGTCGGAGCCCCGGAAGGTACGGGCGCTGTCCCAGGCGGTGCAGACCATCTCGCTGCAGCTCAGGCCGCTGGCGGCGATCTGGGTCTTTACCGCCGCCACGTCGTAGTCGCGGCGCCCGGCCGGAATGGGGTCTTGCCAGAGCAGGTCCTGGGTCGGTGCATCGGGGCCGATATAGCGGGTCTTCGGGCCCATGTCGCGATGGGTCAGCTTGAACCAGGCGCGGGCAAACACCTCGCTGAAGTAGGCCTGGTCCGCGGCGAAACGCTCGGCGACCTGGCGATAGGCCGGATCGAATTTTAATGCCATATCGGCGTCGGTCATTATCGGCTTGCAGCGCAGCGCCGGGTTCTCCACATCGACCGGCATGTCCTCTTCGCGGATGTTTACCGGCTCCCACTGCCAGGCCCCGGCCGGGCTCTTGCCGAGCCACCAGTCATAGCCGAGTAGCAGCTTGAAGTAGCCGTTGTCCCATTGGGTTGGATGGGTGGTCCAGGCGCCCTCGATGCCGCTGGTCACGGTGTCGCGGCCGACGCCCCGACCGACCTGATTGTTCCAGCCCAGGCCCTGCTCCTCGACCGCCGCCGCCTCCGGTGCCGGCCCGAGGTTGGCGGCGCTGCCGTTGCCGTGAGCCTTGCCGACGGTGTGCCCGCCGGCCGTCAGGGCCACGGTTTCCTCATCGTTCATCGCCATGCGGGCAAAGGTCGTGCGCATATCATGGGCCGTCTTGAGCGGATCGGGCTGCCCATCGACCCCTTCAGGGTTGACGTAAATCAGCCCCATCATCACTGCGGCCAAGGGGTTCTCCAGGTCCCGCTCGCCGGAATAGCGGCTGCCCTCGCTGCCACTGGGGGCCAGCCATTGCTTCTCCGAGCCCCAGTAAATGTCCTGCTCGGGGTGCCAGATGTCGGCACGGCCAAAGGCAAAACCAAAGGTCTTCAGGCCCATCGACTCATAGGCCACGGTGCCGGCCAGCACGATCAGGTCGGCCCAGCTGATTTTGTTGCCGTACTTCTTCTTCAGCGGCCAGAGCAGGCGCCGGGCTTTATCCAGGTTGGCGTTATCCGGCCAGGAGTTCAGCGGCGCAAAACGCTGGTTGCCGGTGCCGGCACCGCCGCGCCCATCCGCTACCCGGTAAGAGCCGGCCGCGTGCCAGGCCATGCGAATCATCAACCCGCCGTAGTGGCCCCAGTCCGCCGGCCACCAGTCCTGGCTGTTGGTCATCAGCGCCGTGAGGTCGCGTTTCAGGGCCGCCACATCGAGGCTTCTGACCGCCTCGCGGTAATCAAAATCATGCCCCAGCGGATTGGTCTTGCTGTCGTGCTGGTGCAGGATGTCGAGGTTCAGGGCATTCGGCCACCAGGCCATATTCGACTGCCCGGATGAAGTGTTGGCGCCATGCATGACAGGGCATTGGCCGGCGCTTTTGGCGGTTTTCGGATTCATATCAACCTCTCAGAGTTGTGCAATGGATACGCCCCGTCGTGTATCGCGAAGCGTGGCCTGGGTTACACCCGCAGCCGCTGTCGAGTGGGCCGTGATGTGTTTGTGATCAACGCTAGCAGAGGATGACGGCTCAACCGGGCGAGGGGAGATTGATATTGGCTATAGGGCTGTTAGCCATTCTTGCCGTGACCATTTCCCCGGCCAGGCAATAATCCGCGTCTGGTTAGACGCTGCGCTGGCGCGTCAAATCGCCAAGCGGCGCTGGCCTGTCGACCCTGACCTTAAGACGGCTTGCCTACCCGCGCTGTGAGTGCGCTGCGCATATAACGCGGTGAGCTGGCTGCGGGTGTTGGGCTGCTTGGTGTAACTGCGCGCGCAGGCCAGCGCAGGTGGTCGCGATGATTAGGCGATATGCGGGGGAAATCGACTCTGACCCTGAGGGATCCTCCAGCCACAGGCTGGGTTCGGTCAATCGTGCAAGGTCATCGGCGCGTTGCTTGGTCATGTTCAGGAAGTGCGCGTAGATCCGTAACCACGGCACTGCCATCATCTTTATACGAGTTGAATACCTGGGATTGCAAGGTAGTAAAAACGCAAATGATTCCCCCAGGAGCCAGTCGGGCTCCCGGGGGAGTCCACGCACGCCGAACTCTTTAGCGCTTATCGCGACCCCTTCCGAAGAAGCCCGCCACGATGCATTTCCAACGACATTGACCAGCAGGATCAAAATTCACCGATATAAAACGGCTCGTCCTGCATATAGGCGTTCAGATCAACACGGTCGCGGTTGCACTTGGCATGCTCCCACAGGGTATTCAGCGGCTCCAGCAACGGGCCGGCGTTTAGCAACTGACGCAGTTCGCTGCAATATGCCGCACGCTCGGTATCAACACCCTGCTCGGGATAACGCTCAACCAGAACCAGAAAACAACTCAGGTAGAACTGAATCGCCTCGCTCTGCTGTATGTCACGCATGTAAGCCGCCGTCATGCTGCGAAACCACACGGGGCCCATGTAGTTATACAGACAGTAGGTATTGGAAGGCCTGCTGCCGTCCAGCCAACGGCAGGTGTCGTCGTAATAGATATGCCCAAAGTTAAAGGCTGGATCGAACAGTTTTTTACCTTGATAGAGCAGATGTTCACTGCCTGGAATCTGGCCGTTGAGGAATTGGTAGATTCTTTTTTCACTGCCACCCATAAAACCTAGCGGTGGAATTACATCTGAACCCGCGTACGGCTCGCTACCGTCATAGTGTCGGGCGCCGGCGTTCTGCACCAGAATCGTGTAGGAATCGGCCAGGCTTCTATCGATCTGCCAGCCCCACACATGGCCTTTGTTCAGTTCTTTCCACGATAGGCCATCACCGGTTGGCTCAATGCTGACATGGGTAGTCCACGCCTCTGGCCCGGCCAAGAATCGCTCGGTGATCGCCACCCAGGCTTCGAGACTCTGGTCGTGAGAAAGCCAAAGGCGATACACCAATGGGATAGGGTCATCCTTCATTGGGTCCAGATTGGGCTCCTTACCTTTCATGAAATACGCTTCGAAGGTTTTGAACGCGACCTTCTGTTTTGCATACTCCAAGCGAAACTTTATATCGGCCCAGGCTGCCTTGCGTTCTTCGGCCGATAGCGTTGTTGTGTCACTCATATCAATCCAGGCCCCCGACTTCTTCCACGATTGTTCTGAATTGGTCAGAAAAATCTTTGGATTTAAGGATATCGACAATGATGGTGCGAAAAGGGGACAGATTTATTTTCGGATATCTGTCGTCCAGTCACAGGCTGGGCTCGGTCAATCGCGCAATGTCATCGGCGCGCTGTTTAGTCATATCCAGAAAGCACGAAGCGCTGTTAATGCGGTCGATGCTGCCGCCCGTGAGGCTGCCGAGCAGAGCGCAGTCGGCCTCGCGAAACTTGAGCCATAGGCGCTGGGCGTCCCGCAGTTGGTTTTGCTGGCCTTTATTCAGCGCCTGCATGGCGGCCTTGTAGTTCTGATTTAGGCGGGCGTCGTGCTGCTCGGTTTCGCTGCCCATGCAATCGAGCATATTCATGGTCACGCCGCCGGAGGCATCCATGCAGCGGGTGTAGGTTGCGCTGTAGCCATCGTCTGCCGCGCTCACGCTAAGGCTGATGGCTGTTAAGGCGATGGCCAGTAAACGGTGTTTGATTGACTGCATGATGAGCATCCTGCGTATCACTAGAGGGTGTCAGAGGTTTTGCACGGTGCGGCATTTGGGGAAGGTTGAGCAGCCCCAGAATTGTTGGCCGGCATTGGTCCCTGTTTTACGGGTGCGAATAACTAGGGCACTGCCGCATTTCGGGCATTGCCGCTCCGCTGTGGGATCGCTACGACGCTTGAGGTTTTGCACATGCTCGCGGTGCGTAGCGAGGGTCGGCGCGCGGCGGCCGGTTTGCAGGGCGTGCAGCATGGCGTCGACTTCAGACTCGCTGAATACCGGCTGCTGGAATAACTTGATATAGCGGATAAAGCCGATGCCCTGGGTCACGTTGGTCGGCACTTCGGTTTTGAAGGTGCTGCCGCCGACAAAGGTGATGACTGAGTGCAGGTGCTCGGGGTTCACGCCAAGGGTGGCTTCCAGTGCTCTGAGGTGCTTGTAGTTCTGCCGCAGCGGGTTCTGGAATTTGAAGGTGCGTTTGTAGAGCTTCTGCGTCCACTGCGCCTGCTTCTCGCTGCCGAAGATCCAGCCGCTCATGTTCTTCGTTTCCAGCACGAAGATGCCGTAGGGTGAGAGAAATACGTGGTCGATCTGGGTGGTGCCGTCCGGGGTGCCCAGGGTGACGTTGTGCAGGCGGCGGTAGGTCTGCTTATCCAGCTGCCAATGGGCAAACAGCCTTACTAGGAGTTCGCCAATATGGCCCTTGGCCCAGGGCGACTTGAGCAGGCCAACCAGCAGCATCAGCGGGATAAACCAGCTAAACGTGCCCCAGACCTGGGCGATGATCGGGGTGAAGTCCATCTCTCAACTTTCCGTAATCCTTCGATCTTTCGGATAGTACCGAAAGTAAGGGTAAATGGGCGTAAGTATTCACCGACCCTTCAAGCCTGGGGTTTTGACGCCAAAGCAAAAGGCTTACTGATAGAGAAGATGTGGTTGCTTAGGCGGTGAGCCAATACATGGCGCTATTCGGCTCTCCGTCCACAGTCCATGGACTGTGGACGGTTTGTTGGTCGTACAGCTCATGTCCATCGCCACCGCTTCGATTTGCCGGCAACGCTCGCCCAGCAACTCGAAGAACGGGCGTATGGCCTCACGACTAAAGCGCTTGTTGCGTTCCGTAGCAGCAAAAATGAAACGGTACGCAATACGGTGACCAAAAATATTTTTCGAAGCCAGAAAAGAAAAAGGCCAGCACGAATGCTGGCCTAACTCTTTGTTTCGTATGGTGGGCCTGCACGGACTTGAACCGTGGACCAAAGGATTATGAGTCCTCTGCT
>DAITLT010000078.1:0-12531 GCA_036835505.1 Pseudomonas sp. | reverse complement strand
CGTTCACCGCCGACGAGCTGTGGCAGTACCTGCCGGGCGAGCGCAACGAGTCGGTGATGCTTAATGGCTGGTATCAGGGCCTCAGCGAAATGCCGGCGGAGCTTGAGCTCGATCGCGCCTTCTGGGAACGAGTGATGGCGGTGAAAACCGCGGTCAACAAGGAGCTGGAGAACCTGCGTGCAGCCAAGGCCATCGGCGGCAACCTGCAGGCCGAAGTCACCCTGTATGCCGAAGATGGGCTGACGGCCGATCTGGCCAAGCTCGGCAATGAGCTGCGCTTTGTACTGATCACCTCCACGGCAACGGTCGAGCCATTGGCTGCGGCACCTGAGGATGCGGTGGTCACCGAGGTGGCGGGCCTCAAGCTGCGCGTGGTCAAGTCGGGCCATAGCAAGTGCGGGCGCTGCTGGCATCACCGTGAAGATGTTGGCCAGCACGCGGCCCATCCGCTGTTGTGCGGTCGCTGCATCGAGAACATCGATGGCGCTGGCGAGGTTCGTCACTATGCGTGATCGGCGTCGTGGGTGCTCTTGCGTAGGAGCCAGCTTGCTGGCGATCCTCGGATTATCGCCAGCAAGCTGGCTCCTACAGGCGGGCCGGCCATGACTGCCCGTTTCGGCAAACTGCCCTGGCTCTGGCTGAGTCTGCTGGTGTTTGTGCTGGATCAGGCCAGCAAGCTCTGGTTCGACAACAATCTGAATATGTACCAGCAGATCGTCATCATTCCCGATTACTTCAGCTGGACCCTGGCCTACAACACCGGTGCGGCCTTTAGTTTTCTCGCCGACGCCAATGGCTGGCAGCGCTGGTTCTTCGCGGCCATCGCCGTGCTGGTCAGCGGCGTGCTGGTGGTTTGGCTCAAGCGCTTGAAGGCCGATGAAACCTGGCTGGCTCTGGCGTTAGCGCTGGTGCTGGGCGGCGCCCTGGGCAACCTGTTTGATCGGGTGGTCTACGGCCATGTCATCGACTTTATTCTGCTGCACTGGCAGAGCCGCTGGTATTTCCCGGCATTCAACCTGGCCGACAGCGCCATCACCTTGGGCGCCATCCTCTTGGCGCTGGATATGTTCAAATCGCAGAAGTCCGGAGAGCCTGCCCATGACTGATATTCGCATTGCCAACAATTGCCAGGTCACCCTGCATTTCGCCATCAAACTGGACAACGGCGACGTGGTCGACAGCACCTTCGACAAGGCGCCGGCCACCTTCACGGTTGGCGACGGCAACCTGCTGCCGGGCTTCGAGCAAGCCCTCTTCGGCCTCAAGGGCGGTGACCAGCGCAGCCTGCCGATTGCCCCGGAGCAAGGCTTCGGCCAGCCCAACCCGGAAAACGTGCAGATCATGCCGCGCAGCCAGTTCAAGGACATGGAGCTGTCCCCAGGCCTGCTGGTGATCTTCAACGACGCCGCCAATGCCGAACTGCCGGGCGTGGTCAAAGCCTTCGACGACGAGCAGGTGAGCATTGACTTCAATCACCCACTGGCCGGCAAGGCACTGACCTTTGATGTCGAAATCATCGAGGTCAAGGCGCTTTAATTTGTAGCCCGGATGCAATCCGGGAGTGCGCCAAGCCCGGTTTACATCCGGGCTACGAAAGGCGTGAGGTCGTTTGGCGATCTCGCGTTACCTGGAACAAACCCTGTGCCGCGCGCGCCGAGATAACCCCATGCAGATCAAACTCGCCAACCCCCGTGGCTTCTGTGCTGGCGTGGACCGCGCCATCGAAATCGTCAACCGTGCCCTGGAAGTCTTCGGCCCGCCCATCTACGTGCGCCATGAAGTGGTACACAACAAGTTCGTGGTCGAAGACCTGCGCTCGCGCGGTGCGGTCTTTGTCGAGGAGCTGGATCAGGTTCCGGACGATGTGATCGTCATCTTCAGCGCCCATGGTGTATCCCAAACGGTGCGCCACGAGGCCGCCCAGCGCGGGCTCAAGGTGTTTGACGCCACCTGTCCGCTGGTGACCAAGGTGCATATCGAAGTCGCGCGCTACAGCCGCGAGGGCCGCGAATGCATCCTTATCGGCCACGCCGGCCACCCCGAAGTGGAAGGCACCATGGGCCAGTACGACGGCACTAACGGTGGCGATATTTACCTGGTCGAAGATGAAAACGACGTTGCCAATCTGAGCGTGCGCAACCCTGAGGCCCTGGCCTTCGTCACCCAGACCACCCTGTCGATGGACGACACCAGCCGCGTCATCGATGCCTTACGCGCCAAGTTCCCAAGCATCGGCGGCCCGCGCAAGGACGACATCTGCTACGCCACCCAGAACCGCCAGGACGCGGTCAAACAACTGGCCGCCGAAAGTGATGTGGTGCTGGTCGTTGGCAGCCCCAACAGCTCCAACTCCAACCGCCTGCGCGAACTCTCCGAGCGCCTGGGCACCCCCGCCTATCTGATCGACGGCGCCGAAGACCTCAAGCGAGAATGGTTCGACGGCGTACAACACATCGGCATCACCGCCGGCGCCTCAGCCCCCGAGGTGCTGGTGCGCGGCGTGATCGAGCAGTTGCGCGAGTGGGGGGCGAGCGGGGCGGATGAACTGCTGGGGCGTGAGGAGAATGTAACGTTCTCGATGCCCAAGGAGTTAAGGGTGAAGGCTTTATAACTGAATGTCAAAAAGCCCGCCCTTGATCTAAAAAGGGCGGGTTTTTATTTACTTCCAACAGTCAGAAACGGATCCGCTACCGGTTTCACTTTTTGTGCCTGCTTGGTTGATGCCCAAGTTTCCGCACTTGGCGTCTGTGCGTTGTGCAGTGGCTAAAAGAGAATAGGCTGTGGCAGATGCGCTTGGAATACTCAGCGTGTATAGGTTTGTGGCTGAGTTTGCGCTGCTATAGCCGAGTTTTGCAGTTGTGTCTGCATAGGTATTGTTCTGTGCGTAATAACGCTCTTGGCGAGCAGCCGCATCATTGAGGAGCGCTTGAGCCTCGCTGCGATTACCGCGCAAGACGTACTCTTGATAACTTGGGTAAGCAATTGCGGCAAGAATGCCGACAATTGCCACCACGATCATGAGTTCAATTAGGGTAAAGCCCGCGGACTTCTTGTTGCTACCGTTCATTGTGCTTCCTCTGGGATGATTCTCCAGCTTTGCCGGCCTTTTGTTGTTGGGCCGGCGCTGTATTTCATGCCGCTTCCCTGGCTTGGTGCTGTGTAGATGTCGCCATTGTTAGTGGTAAAGCCGCCAGAGCCTGGTTTCTTATAGCTTGATACTACCGTGCTGCTGCCGTTTCGTTGCACAGAGTCATTGGCATCAATAACTTTGTCGTTATTTAAGTCGAATACGTTAAAGTTGGTTCTTCCACCTGTTGTTGGATCAAGACCATAAAGCCATGAGTCAACACCCTCTCGGCACGGGTTGGCGTTAGGGGTTAGTGTGTTGAGGAGTAGAACCTTTCCGCGCGCAGCCATTGGGTTGATTAGCATTTCTCCTGTGTTGCTCGTCGCGCCGCTGACTTTAAAGTCGAGGTACCAGCCATGTTTGTTGACGTTATTATTCGCGTCATACCATAGGACGGAATTTTGGCTCACAAGGCGTAGGCCTTGCACTGTTTCATTTGCGCTGAACGGGTTACTGGTTGCCTGCTCTGTAATCGTTTGTTCCTGTAAGTTTGTGCGAGTTGGTGATGTTCTTGTGAGTGTATCTTGACCTTTGGTTGCCCTATCCCAAATGCCATAAACTGTCATCGCGCGAGTGCTGTCAATATTTCCATCGGTGGTTTCGAAGTATTTACCTGTGCCGAAGGCAACAATATAGCCGAGGCCGGTTGGGTGGCGAACTAGTGAAGGCGGTGCTGTAATGGCCTGCGCTGTTGCTCCAGTGGCGCGGCCATCTATTGCGGTATATAGCGGGGTTCCGGCAAATGCAATTTTAAATACACTCGGTTGTATTGTGCCGATCAAATCCTTGCGGAATGGATCTGGCGATGCCGGTGATGCACTGGTTGTTACCAAGTCGAAGCGCCACATATTACCTTGAAGGTCGCCGGCGTATGCATAATCTGCGACCCCATCACTGTTATTGTCAGCAAGTCGAGGTGTAGAAAGACCATTCGGAAGGGTGCTGTTTGCGGTGATAGTTAGTTCGCGTACCAGATTGCCTGTCTTTATGTCAATTACCATTAAGGCGGCGAGGTCGGCCGCAGAGGCAGCCTGGTTGCCGTATCCGTTCCCGGTGACAACGGCCCATTTTCCAGTATGTAGTCGAGCTACTACAGGCTGTGAATAGGTATAGCCTAAGTTGCCAAAATCTGTATCGGTCGAGCTTTTTTCCCAAAGTAACTTGATGTTGTCAGGATCTGTAATATCCAGTGCAAAGATAGACCTGCCACCTGCGCGAAGTGTGCCAATGAGTACGGTGTGCCATGCATCATCGTAATAAACATCGGCAACAGTAGGTGTGCCGTCGACATAAAAGTGATGGCTTGTACCTGTGTAGCGCTGGGATGGTAACTTGAAGAGATTTTCCATTACTGCCGTTGGCACGTAGGCAAAAACTTCGCTACCTGTATTGGCGTCAAAGCCATGCAGCATGCCGTCATTGGCGCCGACATAAACCATAGGGCGACGTGGTGACGCGGTTTCAACAGAGAGGCGCTCTGCTCGGTTTGCAGCTTTAAATGTCCCGTATGAGCTATTGCCGTTAGCTAGCGTACCACCGTCAATCTGATCTGCCAGGTATGACACGTATTTAGGTGTGCCGACGATTACTGGGGATGAGTTAACAATGTCGCTCAGTACGCTACTCCGAATTCTGAATGCGCCCGTTGCAGAACCCTCTCTGCTTTGGTCGCCGCGAATATAGTCAAGACGCAGGTTGCCCAAGGCGTCGGTCGGAATGCTGGCGACATCATAATTTCTATTTAGTAAGGTTTGCTGCTCGGTAGTTAAGTTGTCCCATAAAAAATCCTGCAATTTGCTAGCGGCTACGGCGCTGAACATTTTTATATTTCTGCTGGTGGCAGATTGTTCATCGATTTTTGTTTGTGCGTTCCATACAGCACTGCGAACGCCGCTTTCGGTGATGCGAAATTTGGTTAAATCACCGCTCCAGTCTTCGCTATTAAACTTGGTTTCGTATACTTCACGATTGAGCGTGTCTTCTACGATCGAAGCGGTTACACCAGGAGCGCCTGCCGAGGTCGTGCGGTTGCTGATGCGACTAATAATTTCGCGAAAGGCGCTGACGATGGCCTCTGGCGTGTCGGCGCTGAAAAATTCTCCACGGCTATTGATTGCTGTGTGCCAAAGGTCATAGACGTTGCTGTTGCTGTCGCTAGACGCGGCAGGCCAGTCCTGAGCTCCGCTCACAAGCGCTTGATAACCTGCGCCTGTATTGGTTTCACCGCTCCAGGGGAGGTTGACCTCGTTTAGCGCTGCTGTGAGTCCTACTCCAACGGTAAAGGTGGTCAGATGTTGCCAGGTAGCCGGATCATTACGGGGGTCCCAATATTGGGTCGCAGTGTTCGCATTTGGCGCTTGAATGATTGGCTTTATATCATTTGTTAAGTTTCTAGCATCAGTTGCCCAGTAATGAAAAGCTAAGTCGGCCAAGGTTTTTGTGGTGTCATCAGTGAATGGGTGTTGCTGAGTGTAACTTGTACTGTCTGGCAAAGTTGTATTGGAGTGATCGGGTTTCAAGGTGGCACTGGTCGCGCCGTTGTTGCCATTCCATAAGCCATCGGTCATTAGCAAATGGTAGTTTGCGCGGCAACTATATTCCGGTGTGCGCACGGTGCTTCCAGTGCCGCCTGTGCTGTTGAGCGGATAGGGGTTGTAAGCCCATGCATCATTGGATGCGATAAATTCCCCTGCTTTTTGTTGGGCTACGCGTAGCGGTGTGCCGCCGGAAAATGGGGAGCTAGAGAGCCAGTTAAAAAAATTCCCTCGTTGATGTTGTGAGAATTTGCGAAGGTAGTTCTTGCAGGCGCCGTCGTTAAAACTGTTGCAACTATTTAGGCGTTGCCATGTTAGGCGTACGGTTGACGGTAGCCCGCTGAATGCGATGTTCGCTGCGCTCATTGTTGTTAGTGCGCGGTTGCGGTAGAAAGAATACCAGCGGGCAAAGTTGTTTAGCTCGTTTTTTCCGGCCGCTGTATCGCTGGTTCTAATCTGGCCTGAAGTGCTGGAAACAATGATGCGCTTGTAACAGTTATCATCTTCTTTTTGATCTGTTGCGGTTTGAGTGCAGTTGGGCTGAGTCGCATCAAAAACATAGTAGTAGGCGGCGACGTTGTCGCCTCTTTGATCAGTTGTGGTTACTTGGTAAGTGTTGCTGCTGCGTGAGCAACTTGCGTTGCCCATATCTAAAGGGCTTGTTATCGCTGCGGAGCACCCGGTGCCGGAGGTTGATCGGGTTACGGTAAATGTCACATTGTTGATTGTTTGTGCGGTGGACGTGGCAGTGCCAGTCAGGCTTAAGTTAAAATTTCCGCTGTTAAAATAGTATTCGGGCGACGGATTGTCGGCGGCTGCGTTGGATGGAAAGTTGCTTCCATCGCCTGTGGGGTCGTAGGTCCATGTTACTTGATACTCCGAGCTGAGGTCTATTGAGCCTTTGCTGGTGTTGAAACCGTTTAAATAAGCTGTTGCAAAGCTTGTCGTGTACTGGCTGCTGGCACGCGAGCCGTCAGCATTGTATTTAATCGGAAGAGGGTAGGTGACTGCTGGGTTGTAGTACAGCGGATTGTAATGGCTGGACTTAACGCGTCGGCTTTCTGATGATGCTGCAGGAGCATCAGGGACTCGTGCATAACGCATGCTGCCCGAGTCATCCAGCGTGAAAATCATGTTAGGAGCCACGCTCTCTGAGAGGATAAGTGGCGATTGAGCGGGATCTAAGAGCGTTGCATGGCCAGGCTGTGTAAGTAATAAGGACAGGCTGCCAAGAAGAATGCCGGTGCTGAGTCCCTTATGATTTTTTGAGTTGTTCATTTTAGTTCCCCGCATCAAAAAGTTTGGCGGTTGTGGAGCGAAGATATACGGAGTTGTTGCTGTTTGTGTTCGTGGACTTGCTGTTTACTTCGTACCGAAAGGTTGCGTTGCCGGTAAACATGCTGCCATATTCAGGGTTTTCCGACTCCCCATCTTGGCCGCCTGATGGCGCCGGCATAGCGTACCAATTGACGCTGGTGTTCAAGTTATTTTGCGTACCGTCGGCGGGCTTGTATGGGCGGTATTTTCCGCTGGTGCCAAACAAGAAGCCGTAGCTATAAACGTTACCTGTTAGCTTTAACAGGCATGGCGGCGGGTTGGTGCCGCCTGTGCACGTGCTGGTTGGCTCCAGCGGTGTAATGGGTTTTACAATGTTTATCTCGCCATCGCGCAGGCCTGACTCGGCGCCCGTGATGAGTTTTTGTTGCTCAATCAGGTTGCCGACAATGCGTGACTCTAGAATAACCTCTCTCACGCCTGATAATGCCAGTAGGGTAATAACGAGGAGAATAATGAGTGCCACGAATAAAGCGGCGCCCTGTTGATTGGATGTAATCCTAAATGGCTTTGAATATGCATGATTCATGGCATGCGGTTCCTCAGTGTTACTGTATTTTGTGTCACTTGGTACAAGTTGCCATTGTCCGCCGCTTTCATGGCGGTGAGTTCTGCGGTGCTTGCGCCCGTTAGCGCCTGCCAATTGGCTAGTGCGGTATCTGCCGTTGTGCTTTCGCGGAGTTTACCGTTGCTACTGCGGAACAGCCCTGTGTAACGGACGGCAAGAACGGGTTGACTGCTGCTTGGTGCGGTTTTTATAAAGCTTGATATAGTTTGTGGTGCAACGGTGTTGCCAACACCATATTCAAAGCGTAAATCCACGATGCCGCTAACTATTGCGGCGGTGGTCGTTGTTGTTGTATTGATTTTTCGCGTGCAGGTGATTTCATTCCTAGCGCTGTCAAAACTGATTTTTTGCGCAATCCTGTTTGCTGTTTTGCTATATGGTGTGGTTAGCGAGCTATCAACGATATTGCCCATGCAATCGCGCTCCTTGTCATCGCGCGGTTGATAACGGATGCAAATTGAAGTTGCCGAGTCTCGGTTTACCGTTTCGCCTGCGCGGAATGTACAGCCTGCTGTTACTTCAGCAGGAAAAACGCTTTCAATATTCTCGTCGGGCCTTCTGCGGTATCCGGACTTGGCGAGTTCCTGTTGCAGAAATAATAATGAATAGCGACTGCCTTCTTGATTTTCGGATTGGCTTTGTTGAAATGCGTAGCTCTTTTTGTTGTCTATATAAATTTGTGTGGCGCCGAGAATAAGAAATAGGCCGAGCGCCATGGCAATCATTAGTTCAATGAGTGATATGCCTGATTGTAATGTTGCTTTCATAGGGCTGCCCTCAAATCTCGGCGCGCAGTCGATAGGTACATTTAGTGTTTGATGTGCCGTCTAAGCACTCCCCGGCTTTTACGACCCAGGCGATTTGAATTTCTATTGCCGATCCGGCGGTGCTTGAGCAGGTTCCAGGTGTTGTGGTACGACAAATGTAAAAGTCTGCAGCCAGGAGGCCGCTGGCGCCAGGCAATAATTTTGATGCCCGATCAGACCAGCAGGCTAATTGCTCGCTAGCGGCTACCGATGTGTTTGAGCAGCCACCACTTGGCAGACTTGGAAACGCTGTGCCAGCGGCTTTATAAAACCCAGAACTCGCAGGTAGGCCCGTTGGATTGGCGCGTATCTGTTCCATTAAGTCATTGGCCAATGTAGCGGCGGTGTTGCGCTGGATGCTGTCTTGGGTGTAGCCAATGGTGCGCCCTTGTAGCGCTACCATGCCCAGCACGCCAACAGTTATCAAAAGTAGGGTTATTAGCACTTCAATCATGCTGAAGCCTTGGCTGCTTTTCATATTAGTTCTCATGTTGGGGTGCAGGACGTTAGGGCTGCCCCGGCTTCTGTTTTGCCTTTATTCCAGACGCGTATTTGCCCGCTATTTTTGACTGTGAGTTTGTAACCGTTGGCCGCGTCGGTGCCTTTGCAAACAATCAAACCCGCCCCGGCGCTGGCTACGCTGGTTGTGCCGTTGGAATAAAAAGTCATTGGCAGCATGTTGGTTGTATAAGCAATGTTGAAGTTTGTTGGCGGTTCGTAGCTGCGTAAATCGACAGTTGATGAGCAGGCGTTACCTTTTTTTACCGTCCAAATACCGCTGCTGATGCATGTGATATATGTGGCGTTATTTTGCGCTGCCGTGCTGCGAGCGTACTGCAGCAGGCTGGCCAGTTCGTTGCTGGTGCTTTGCAGCCGATTGTTGTTCACAAGACTGGTAAAACTGGGTATGGCGATTGCGGAAAACACCCCGAGGATGGTTATGGTGACGATCAGCTCGATTAGCGAGAAGCCCTTATTTTTCTTGAAGTGTGACATCTAAATAGCCTCAAATTTCATAGACGCATGATGCCGTCTGCGTCAGGCATTGTCCTGCAGCGCAGGATGGCCGGAATCGAATCAGCGATAACCGGTAGCCTTGCAATCTGTGGGGTCAGTTGCAGCGTGTTGTCTGATTTTGCTCCGGCTCGAGGCCTCGGACCTGGCGTAGACGACCTTGGCGATTGATAACAATCTGAAGAGCAATTGCTTGATGGCTGTCGCAGATATAGAAGCGTCCATTGCCTAGTGGGGTTGCTCCATTGCTGTGGAACCGAATTTTCTGCGTGGCGCCGGTCCAGTTGATGTGTTCTTGAGCGGTTAGCTGAGTTTGCTGAATTATCTGGCTGTCGCTGGCGAAGCGTATCAACCAACCCCGCAACCACTGATCGTCGCATAATTGCCCATCGCTGGAGCCGCAAACCTCGACATCCCGGTTGTGTAGCACGCTGCTGGTTCTAGCAAGAAAAAGTTGGCTTTGTAGCTGATCTCTTAAGCTGTACATGCGATTTTGTTCCACTAACGTGGCAAAACTCGGTGCCGCTATCAGTGCTAACAAGCTGATGAGGATTAAAGTGATAAGCAGCTCAAGCAAGCTGAATGCGTCGCTGTGTTTGCAAGACATGATGAGATTCCTTTCTGTTGTTCACCGAGCCATCTGGGCTCTTCTGCGGTTTAGCTCAGGCCCTTGCGATGTCAAGTCCTGGCAAGATGGCGGAAATTTTTTGACGAGGTAGTTTTGAACGATTTACTGGTTGTGGGGGCAGGTGTTATCGGCTTGTTGTCGGCTTATCAATTGTCGCTTTCTGGGCGGCAGGTGGTATTGCTGGATTCTGCTGCTGTCGGCCAAGAATCCTCCTGGGCGGGTGGTGGCATTGTTTCGCCGCTTTATCCTTGGCGTTACAACCCGGCAGTGGGGGCGTTGGCGGAGTGGTCGCAGGCGTTTTATCCGGGGTTGGGTGAGCGGTTGTTGGCGTCTACCGGGATTGATCCGCAGGTGTATGTCAGCGGTTTGTATTGGCTGGATTTGCCGGATGAGGCGGCGGCGCTGGCGTGGGCCGAGCGTGAGGGGCGTGAGTTGTTGGCGCCGGATATGGCGCAGGTGCGTGAGCATGTGCGTGCGCTGGGCGATGGCTTCACGCGGGCCTTGTATATGCCGGGCGTGGCCAATGTGCGTAATCCGCGGCTGGTAAAGGCCTTGCGCGCCGAGCTGCAGCGCTTGGCCAATGTGCGACTGGTTGAGCATTGTGCGGTGCAGGGCTTTTTGCGCGATGAGGGGCGGATTTGCGGGGTTGCAACCAGTCAGGGGCCGATGGCCGCGGATCAGGTGGTGCTGGCGGCCGGGGCCTGGAGTGGCGAGTTGCTGGCGACCCTGGGGTTGAGCTTGCCGGTGGAGCCGGTGAAGGGGCAGATGATTATGTATAAGTGCGCCGAGGATTTTCTGCCGAGCATGGTGTTGTCCAAGGGCCGCTATGCCATTGCGCGCAAGGATGGCCACGTTTTGGTGGGCAGCACCCTGGAGTATGCGGGCTTCGACAAGACGCCCACAGATCAGGCGCTGGCCAGTTTGCAGGCGTCGGCGGTTGCCTTGCTGCCGGCTCTGGCCGATGCCGAGGTGGTTGGGCATTGGGCCGGCTTGCGGCCAGGTTCGCCGGACGGTATTCCCTATATCGGCTGCGTGCCTGGGTGGGATGGGTTGTGGCTGAACTGCGGGCATTTTCGCAATGGCCTAGTGTTGGCGCCGGCCAGTTGCCAGTTGCTGGCCGACTTGCTGCTGGGCCGTGAGCCGATTGTCGATCCTGCGCCTTATGCGCCGGCTGGGCGTTTGGGCGTGCTTTGAGCGGGTTTATCTAAGGCACTCCCGGATGGCGCTGCGCTGATCCGGGCTACTCGCTGACGTCATCCATCAGTCGATGCCGAGCTTCTTTAGCCGGTAGCGCAGGGAGCGGAAGGTCATGCCCAGGCGCTCGGCGGCGGCGGTGCGGTTCCAGCGGGTTTCTTCCAGGGCTTGCTCGATCAGCTTGCGCTCGACGCTTTCCAGATAGTCTTCCAGGTTGGCGATGCCGGCGAGGCTGACTTCGCCGTTCTCGGCGCTGCAACTGGCTTCTGCCAGACGTAGGTCGCTGGCCTGGATGTGCTCGTTTTCGCACAGGGTATAGGCGCGCTCGAGCATATTTTCCAGCTCACGAACGTTGCCGGGGAAGCGGTAGCTCTTGAGCTTATCCAGCGCCTCGCTGCTGAGCTTGGCGCAGGGCAGGCCGCTGCCTTGGGCTAGGCGGGCGAGCATGCGTTCGGTCAGCAGGCCGATGTCCTCGCGGCGTTCGCGCAGCGGCGGTACACGCAATTCGATCACGTTGAGGCGGTAGTAGAGGTCCTGGCGGAAGCGTCCGGCGGCGACTTCGGCGGCCAGGTCTTTGTGGGTGGCGCAGAGGATGCGCACGTCGACCACCACTTCCTGCTGGCCACCGACGCTGCGCACGGCTTTTTCCTGGATGACGCGCAGCAGTTTGACCTGCATGGGCAGGGGCAGGTCGGCCACTTCATCGAGAAACAGGCTGCCGCCGTTGGCTGCCTGGAACAGGCCCTGCTTGTCTTCGATGGCGCCGGTGAAGCTGCCTTTTTTGTGGCCGAAGAATTCACTTTCCATCAGCTCGGACGGGATGGCGCCGCAGTTGACCGGCACGAAGGGCTTGTCGATGCGCGGCCCTTGTTCGTGGATCAGGCGTGCCACCAGCTCCTTGCCGCTGCCCGATTCGCCGCTGATATACACCGGTGCCTGGCTGCGCGCGAGTTTGCTGATTTGTCCGCGCAGGGTGCGCATCGGTGGTGAGTCGCCGAGCAGGCGGTCATCGACCGGGCGCTCGGTGCTGTCGCTGGTGCCCAGGCGCAGGGCGGTGTTGACCAGTTCGCGCAGACGGGTGAGATCAACCGGCTTGGTGAGGAAGTCGAAGGCGCCACTTTTCAGGGCGTTGATGGCGGTGTCCAGGCTGCCGTAGGCGGTGATCATGGCCACCGGCACATGGGGGTAGCGCTGCTGGATATGCTGCACCAGTTCCATGCCGGTACCATCGGGCAGGCGCATATCGGTCAGGCACAGGTCGAACGGCTCGCGGGCCAGCCAGTCGCGGGCCTCCTTGACGTTGCGGGCGCTGCGGGTGTCGAGCT
>DAITLT010000077.1:0-12682 GCA_036835505.1 Pseudomonas sp. | reverse complement strand
CTGTCCTTGTATTCGTCGCGCACTTCCTGCTTGGTCATCATCAGCTTCTGCTTGTGATCCCAGAGCTGGAACGGCACGTCCACGGCGGCAATCAGAATCAGCCCGCAGGCCATCCACAGCATGCTCCAGCCGACCAGCTCGGCGCTGTGGATGATCGCCGCCTCCAGGGGCTGATTGGCGATGGCCAGCAGGTCATCCTGATCGGCCGAGAGTACCGCCAGGGCCACCAGCAAAATCACCGTGAACTTGGCCAGGGCCTTGAGCAGCTCAACCAGCGCATGGTTGGAAAACATCCGCTTGAGCCCGGCCGCCGGGTTCATCCGGCTGGCCTTGGGCGCCATGGCCTCGGGCGAGAACAACCAGCCACCGAGACCAATGGGACCAAGAACGGCGGCGATCAACAGAACCACCAACAGCGGCAGCATTGCTTCCAGAGCGAGCTTGCCCGAGGCCAGCAGGTACAACGCCATGGAGCGATCATCCAGCAGCACATCGCGCGACAAGGCAAAGTTGCCGCGCATCAGCTCCAGCAGGGTCTGACCAAAATCGCCGCCATACACCAGCAGGCCGCCGATCCCGGCCATGGTCACCACCACCGTATTGAGCTCGCGGGAGCGGGCAATCTGGCCTTTCTTGCGCGACTCTTCGAGCCGCTTACTGGTGGGTTCCTCGCTTTTGTCGGCGCCACTTTCGCTTTCCGCCATGTCGCCTCCTCAGCGCGCCTGAGCCAGTTCGCGCAACAACAGCAGGCCCTCGCTGGCCAGCAGTTGGTACTGGGCGAGCACGTCCGCCAGGCCCAGCCAGAAGATCACCAGGCCAAGAACCAGGGTCATCGGAAAGCCGATGGAGATGATGTTCAATTGCGGCGCGGCGCGGGTCATGATGCCAAACGCCAGGTTGACCACCAGCAGCGCGGTGATCGCCGGCAGCACCAGCAACAGCCCGGCGCCGAGCACCCAGCCCAGCTTGCCGGCCAATTCCCAGTAGTGATTGGTCGACAGCCCCGTGCCCACCGGCAGGGTAATAAAACTCTCGGCCAGCACCTCGAACACCAGCAGATGGCCGTTCATGGCGAGAAACAGCAGGGTCACCAAGATCAACAGCAACTGCGCCAGCACCGGCACGGACACGCCGTTGCTGGGGTCGATCATCGAGGCAAAGCCCAGGCCCATCTGCACGGCGATGATCTGCCCGGCCACGGCGAACAGATGAAAGAACAACTGCAAGGTGAAGCCGAGCATCACCCCGATCAGCACTTCCTGGGCGATCAGCATCAGCGAGCGCAGCGTCAGGGCATCGATCGCCGGCATCGGCGGCAGGCTCGGCACCAGCACCAGGGCAATCGCCATGGCCAGGTACAGACGCACCCGCACCGGCACCAGCTGGGTGCCGATGATCGGCATCACCATCAGCAGCGCGGCAATCCGAAACAGCGGCAGGAGGAAGCTGCCGACCCAGGCGCCGATCTGCTCATTGCTCAGCTCCAGCATCAGACGGGCACCGCCTAGCCGATCAACAAGGGAATGTTGTGGATCAGGTTCTGGGTGTACTCCATCAGCTCGCGCACCAGCCAGGGCCCGGCCCAGATCAGCGTCAACAGCATCACCAGCAGGCGCGGCACGAAGCTCAGGGTCTGTTCGTTGATCTGGGTGGCGGCCTGGAACATGGCCACGATCAGGCCCACCACCAGGCTGGGCAAAACCACCAGGCCGACAATCACCGCGGTCAGCCAGAGCGCATCACGAATCAGGTCTACCGCCACTTCAGGAGTCATCAGCGTTGCCCTATAAGGTGCCGAAGCTGCCGGCCAGGGTGCCGATCACCAGGGCCCAGCCATCGATCAAGACAAACAGCATGATCTTGAACGGCAGGGAAATGATCAGCGGCGAGAGCATCATCATGCCCATCGCCATGAGGATACTGGCCACCACCATGTCGATGATCAGGAACGGAATAAAGATCATGAAACCGATCTGGAACGCGGTTTTCAGCTCGGAGGTGACAAACGCCGGAACCAGAATGGTCAGCGGCGCCTGCTCCGGCGAGGCGATGTCGGTGCGCTTGGACAGGCGCATGAATAGCTCGAGATCGGACGCCCGAGTCTGCGCCAGCATAAAGTTCTTCAGCGGCACCTCGGCCTTGCGCACCGCCTCCTGGGCCGGCAGTTGCTCGTTCAGATAGGGCTGCAGGGCCTCGCGGTTTATCTGGTCGAACACCGGCGCCATGATGAACAGGGTGAGGAACATCGCCAGGCCGATCAGGATCTGGTTGGACGGCGTCTGCTGCAGGCCCAAGGCCTGACGCAAAATGGAAAAGACGATGATGATCCGGGTGAAGCTGGTCATCAGCATGACGAAGGCGGGGATAAAGCTCAGCGCCGTCATGATCAGCAGGATCTGCAGGCTGACCGAATACTCCTGCTGGCCGGCCGCATTGGTGGCCAGGGTAATGGCCGAGATCTGCAGCGGATCATCCGCCGCCAGCGCTACAGGTGCCAGCAGCGCCAGGAATACGGCGAACACGATACGCAACGCGCCCATCAGGGTTTGTCCTTCTGATCCTTGCCCAGCAACTCCATCAGGCGCTGGGCAAATTCCGGGCTGGCCGGCTCGCCGTCCGCCAGGTGCACCGGTTCTTTCAGGGTGTGCAGGGGGGTGATGCGCCCGGCGCTCAGGCCCAGCAACACCTGCTCATTGCCCACCTGCACCAGCACCAGGCGCTCGCGCGGTCCCAGGGCCTGACTGGCGAGCAGCTTGATCACCCGGTTGCCGCGCGGGCCGACCTGCTGCACCCGGCGCAACAGCCAGGCGAGCACAAAGATCAGGCCGATCACCAACAGCAGGCCCAGGAGCATCTGCCCCAGTTGCGCGCTCAGGTCGCTGCTGCTGGCCAGCACCGGCGTGACGGCGGTCGTCGCCGGCTCGGCGGCCATGGCCGACAGCGGCAACGCCAGAAAAACCCCAAGGAGTCGAGCCATGGTTTAGCGCAGCTTCTTGATGCGTTCGCTGGGACTGATCACATCCGTCAGGCGAATACCGAACTTTTCGTTGACCACCACCACCTCGCCATGGGCGATCAGGGTGCCGTTAACCAGCACGTCCAGCGGCTCGCCGGCCAGGCGATCCAGCTCGATCACCGAGCCCTGGTTAAGCTGCAGCAGGTTGCGGATGGTGATGTCGGTGTTGCCCACCTCCATGGAAATCGACACGGGAATGTCGAGAATCACATCCAGGTTCGGTCCATCCAGGTTCACCGGCCCGCTTGAGCGCGGCACCGCGTCGAACTCCTGCATCATCGCCCGCGGCGCGGCCGGTTCGGCAGCCGCGCTTTGCGCCATCATCGCGTCAATATCGTCCTGGCTGGCATCACCGGCCTCCGAGAGTGCCGCGGCCCATTCATCGGCCAATGCCTGCTCCTCGGGGGAGGTGCCTTCTTCTTCGTCTGCCATCGGGAGTCCTCGGCTGGCTGTGGAGCAATAGTTTAAGCCGGCGTGTTAGCGGCTACGTTCGATCGGGTCGAGCACCTGGAAGGCCAGCTTGCCCTTGTGCGCACCGAGCTTGACGCTGAATGCCGGCACGCCGTTGGCACGCATCACCACCTGCTCGGGCAAATCCACCGGGATCACGTCACCGGGCTGCATGTGCAGGATGTCGCGCAGACGCAACTGACGACTGGCCACGGTGGCGCCCAGGGGCACGCTGACATCCAGGATGTCTTCGCGCAGGGCCTTGATCCAGCGCTCGTCCTGGTCATCGACATCGGATTGGAAACCGGCGTCGAGCATGTCGCGAATCGGCTCGATCATCGAATAGGGCATGGTGATGTGCAGGTCGCCGCCACCGCCGTCCAGTTCGATATGGAAGGTCGAGACGACTATCACTTCACTGGGGCTGACGATGTTGGCCAGGGCCGGGTTCACTTCCGAGTTGATGTACTCGAAGTTGATGTCCATGACCGCATGCCAGGCTTCTTTCAAATCAATAAAGGCCTGGTCGATGACCATGCGCACCACCCGCAGCTCGGTCGGGGTGAACTCGCGGCCTTCGATCTTGGCGTGGCGGCCGTCGCCACCGAAAAAGTTGTCCACCAACTTGAACACCAGCTTGGCGTCGAGAATGAACAGGCCGGTGCCGCGCAGCGGTTTCATCTTCACCAGGTTGAGGCTGGTGGGCACATACAGCGAGTGTACGTACTCGCCAAACTTCATCACCTGCACCCCGCCCACGGCCACATCGGCGGAGCGGCGCAACAGGTTGAACATGCTGATGCGGGTGTAGCGGGCAAAGCGTTCGTTGATCATTTCCAGGGTGGGCATGCGCCCGCGGACGATGCGGTCCTGGCTGGACAGGTCGTAACTCTTGACCGTACCGGGCTCGGCGGTCTCTTCGGTGTCGACCGCGCCGTCATCGACCCCATGCAACAGGGCATCGATTTCATCTTGTGACAGCAGGTCTTGCACAGCCATTAGCGCCCGCTCCTACTGCAACACGATATTGGTAAACAGCACTTGCTCGACCGCCATCTTGCCGGTTTCCTTCTGTGCCAGGGCCTGCACGCTGGCGGTGGTTTGCTGACGGAGCATTTCCTTGCCCACCGGCGTACTCAAGGCCTCGAAGTCCTGGCCGGAGAACAACATCACCAGGTTATTGCGCAGCACCGGCATATGCTCGTGCAGGGCATCCAGTTCGGCCTTGTCGCGCCCCATCAGGGCCACGCTGACCTGCATATAGCGCTGACGCCCCTTGTGGCTGTAATTGACCACGAACGCCGGCGCCAGCACCTCATAAATCGCCTGCTTCTTCACCGGCTTGCCGGCATCTTCGGTCTTGGCGTGCTCTTCGCTCTTGGCGTCGTCCTTCTTGTCGCCCTTGATGAAGAACAGGGTTGCGCCCACCGACAGGCCAACGGCCAGCAACAGGCCGACCACAATCAGCAGGATCAGCTTCAACTTGCTCTTGCCGGCGGGTTTGCCGTCAGCCTCTGCCGCAGCGGGCGCCTTTGCTTCTTCTTTCTTAGCCATGCCAATAATCCGTCACTGATCGAAGATCTGTCAGCGTTCAAGGGGTTGAGAGCAAGTGTTATGCCAGCTTGTAAAGATTCTGGCCTAGCAGGTTGCTGAAAAACGTTGGCGAAGCAGCGATGGCAACGCAGCTAGTTTTTCAACGGCCTGCTAACGCTCAGCGTGCGCAGCGGATATACCAGCATGCCCGCGCCCTGTCACCCAAAAACGGCTTCGCCCGGCAAGCCGGGCGAAATCCAGTTTAGATCAGGGCGGGCAACGACTCAGGCGTAGTAATCCACCAGGCGCCTGGCATTGCTCAGGGTGCTGCTGCGTAGCTCGCCAACACTCACGGGTTTTTCCTCCTCACCCAGGGCCAGGCCGGGCGCCGCATCAGCGCGTCGCTGGCCCTCGCCATCCTGCCCTTGGCCCTGGCCTTGCCAGCCACGATTCAAGGACTGATCGGAGACATTTACATCCAGCTGGTTCATGCCTTGCTGGGTAAACAGATCACGCAGGCGCTGCATCTGCCCCTCGAGGGTGTCGCGCACCCCAGCATGGGGGCTGGCGAAGGTCACCTGGGTCTGCTCCTTGCTGATGTCCACGCGCACCTCAAGACGCCCGAGCTCGGCCGGATCAAGCTGGATTTCCGCCGACTTGAGGTTCTGACTGGACAGCCACATGACCTTGTCCACCACCGCCTCGCTCCAACCACCCTGCTGCATCGCCACCGGCTGCCCCGGCACCAGCACCGGCCGGGCGCTGGCCGAGGTCTGCTGAGCGATCGCCTGGCTCAAGGCACTCAGGCGCCCAGCCAGGTTATCGCTGCGCACCTCGCTCGCGCCCTCGGCCGATCCTTCGCCAGCCAGCGCCGAGACATCCAGCTCGCCAAGCTCAAGGGCGCTGTCGGCCTCAGCCGCGCCCTCGGCCAGCACCGCCAAGGTACCGGCAAACGCCTGGGCGCCATCACCACTGATCGCTGCCGTGGTGGCCGCCACCGTTGCCCCGGCGGTTTGCGCCGCCTGGGCCTTAGCGCCAAGCTCCAAGGCCATACGCACGCCGGGCAGGGTATTGAGGGTGTCCAGGGTTGGGTCATGGCTGGCATCGGTCATGGCCGCTGCCGAATTGCTGACCAGGCCTACCACCGACGCGCTGCTTGGCGTGGCATTCAACAGGCTCGACGGAGCATCTGCGGCAGCCGCCTCGGCTTGTCCGGCGGTGCCTTGCAGGCTCAGAGCCGTCTCTTCAGGCGTGAGCGGGACCTGGCCGGTCATGCCAAACAGCAGCAGCGGGTCCAGCTCGGCGTCTAAGGTTTCCGCGCCCGGCTCAGCCGCCTCGGCGTCAACCGGCAAGGCATTGCCGCTATCGGCAACCACCGCGGCCTCGGCATCCGGCTGCGCCTCGGCAGGCGCCGCGTCGCCCTCGGCTTCGGGTTTGTTGCGCGCGCTCTTGGCAGCGCCCTCATGACGCTCAACAGCGCTGCTTTGGCGCTCCTTGGCATACACCTGGGCAAAGCTGGAAGCCTCATTCTTGCGCGGTTGCGGCGTTTCCGCCGGCGGCCTGGCGGCGCTTTTGCGCGGCTTGACCTCGGCGGCAGATTGCAGGAGTAGATCGGGGGCAACGGCCATGGGCACTCTCCGTTCAGGTGATTCGTAACGGAGCTATAGCAAGGCCCAGGCCAACTTCCCAAGCCGCGCTCGGACGGCGCTGCCGACAGGGATCAGCGGTAACGCTGGCGTTCGCTCTTGAACAGGATGCGCACGATGGCGAACTCGCGCTCGATATGCCCAAGCAGAGCCGCCACGTCATCGAGTTGCTCGCGCCGGGCCAGGTCTTCCAGTTGCTTGCATAGGCCGGCCAGCAACACCGCGCCCATATTGCTGCAACTGCCCTTGAAACTATGGGCGGCCATGCGCATCGCCTGCGCATCACCCTGCGCCTGGGCCTGGCGCAACAGGCGCAAACGCTCATCCGAGTCGCTGAGGAAGGTGTCCAGCAACAGGGCGAACTCATCCTCCATCACCTCGCGCAGGGCGTTCAGGACATGGTTGTCGACATGCATATCAGACCCTTGATCATCCGCCAAAACGGTCATCTCCTGCGGCCTGGCTCGACCAGCAAAACTCCACACAGATGCCGCGCCCATCGGCGCTGTAACTGCAACGCTCGGCCAGCCGGCGCACCAACTCCAGGCCGCGGCCACTGAGCCGACCGGGCGCCAGGGTCTGGCCCAGCAGCGCCTGCGGATCAAAGCCGCCGCCACTGTCTTCGACCCGCAGCAACAGGCGCCCACCCGCCGGCTCAGGTTGCAACTGCAGATGAAAGCGCACATAGCCCTGCTCAAGCACCGCCAGGCGCTGGCTGCGTTCGCTGTAGTAACGGGCAAAACCTGCGGCATCACGCTTGAGCGCCGAGTCCAGGCCCAGCACGCCATGCTCCAGGGCATTTGAATAGAGCTCGGCGAGCACGCTGTAGAGCGCACCGGCCTGGCTGCGCAACGCCTGCACTTCCAGCAGCAGTTGCAGGAGGAATGGCAGCGGATTGAAATGCCGCAGGGTCTGCGCCCGGAATTCGAAGCTGGCCGACCAGTCATTCGGGCTGATCAGCCCGTGCGCGCTGTAGTCCAGGGGCGGACGATTGAGCGCCGCCTCGTCGACCAGCACCACCTCGACCATGCTCACATCGTCCTGGGCCTCGGCGGAAAAATCACTCAGGCTCTGCTGAATCTCGGCAAACAACCGATCAGCCTGGCGATTGGCGGCAAACACCGCCAGCAAGCGCTCCTCGGCGAAGGCCTGACCCTGTTCATTACAGGTTTCCAGCAGGCCATCGGAGAGCAGCAACAGGCGATCGCCCAGCACCAGCGGATACACCTCGCAATGGCTGTCGAAGCTGGCCGCATCGCGCACCCCCAGGGGCAAATGCCGCGACACCAGCGCCACCCGCTCACCGCTGGCCGCCCGGTACAGATAGCCATCGGGCAAGCCGCCGCACCAGACCTCCACCACCCGCCGCTGGAAGCTGAGGTTGAGCATGGTGGCGCAACAGAACACCCCGACCGGCAGAATGCGCTTGAGCTTGCTGTTCATCTCCGGAAGGATTTCTGCCATGGAGTAACCCTTGGCCGTCATCCCGTAAAACACCTCGGCCAAGGGCATGGCGCCGATCGCCGCCGGCAGGCCATGGCCGGTGAAGTCGCCGAGGAACACGTGCATGCCGCCCGAGGGCTTGAACGCCGCCAGCAACAGGTCGCCGTTGAACAGGGCGTAGGGCGACTGCATATAGCGAATGTTGGCCGCACTCAGGCAGCCCGAGTGGGCAACCTTGTCGAATACCGCCTTGGCCACCCGTTGCTCGGTGAGCAGATGCTCGTTGTGCTTGGCAATCAGGTCGCGCTGCTGCAGCACCGTGCTTTGCAGGCGGCGCAGACGATCCATGGCCTTGATCTTGGCTTCGAGGATGATCCGGTTATAGGGCTTGGCGAGAAAGTCGTCACCGCCGGCCTCCAGGCAGCGCACCAGCGCCTCGCCCTCGGTCAGCGAGGTGAGGAAGATGATCGGCACCAGGGCTTCGCCGGCACACTCCTTGATCCGCCGGGCGGCTTCGAAGCCGTCCATCACCGGCATCATGGCATCCATCAGCACCAGCTGCGGACGCTCCTGCTGAAACAGCGCCAGCGCCTCCAGGCCGTTACTGGCCGCCAGTACCCGGTGGCCCTGGCGGCTGACGATGGTGCTCAGCAGCATGCGGTCGGCTGCGCTGTCTTCGGCGATCAGGATGGTCAGACGCGCAGTGGACATGCCGAACGGCTTCAGGCGATCTGGAACAGTTGTTCGAAGTTGGAGATGGCGAGAATCTTGCGCACATCGCTATTGCAGTTGAGCAGGCGCACTTGCGCATGATCGCCACCGGCGTGATCGCGCAGCAGCAGCAACATGCCCAGGGCCGAGCTGTCGAGGTAGGTGGTGCCTTGCAGGTCTACCAGGTAGCGCTTGGGCGTGCTCTCGACGCGCTCGTAGGCATCGCGAAACGCCTGGTGGGCACCGAAATCGAAACGCCCCTGAATGGCAATGGTCAGTTCCTGCTCGTCGGCGGAGAGTTGCGTGCTGATGGTCATGGGACACTCCTGTTCTTGTTATAGGCGTCTGCCGATTTTTAGCACTCGCCTGCCGACACAGCAAGCACCGGCCTCTCAACGGGGGCCGAGGCTGCTCAGGCGCTGGGCAAATTCATCGAGCAACTTTTGCTCGCGCTTGTCTTCGGCCTGGCGCGCCTCAAGCAGATAGCGCTGCACCAGCTTACGCAAACCCTCCAGACGCGCATAGCGTTGCTGCCAGAGCTCGCGCGCCTTGCGCAGGTTGTCCTGGTGCCAGAGCAGGGTTTGCCGCTGCTGGCCAATGGCAGTTTCCAGCTGGGTGAGAAAGCGCTGATAGTTCATCAGCCACTGCCCGGAAACGCCCTGCTGGCCCTGATTGATCCATTGCTGCTGGTAATCGCCACGGTAGCGCTCCAGCTCACCGAGCTTGCCCTGGGCCTGCTGCAGTTGCTGCTGGCAACGCCCCAGCACTTGGGCCGCCTCGCGCTCGGCGCGTTCGGCCATATCGATCACCGGCGCCAGACGCGCCGCACGGCTAACGGCCACCGATTAACCCGCCGGCCCGGCCGGGTTGAGCACCTGGGCCAGCAGCGCCACGCTGGCCTCCAGCCCCTCGCTGTCGCGCAGGCCCTGGCCCAGGTAGCGCGCCATCGCCGGCTGGCGGCTGATGGCCAGGTCGGTGTCGGCATCGCCGCCGGACACATAGGCGCCGACGCTGATCAAATCGCGGCTCTGCTGATAACGCGACCAGAGTTGCTTGAAGCGCTGAGCATTGCGCAGATGCTCGGGGCTGACCACCTGGGGCATCACCCGGCTGATCGAGGCCTCGATGTCGATGGCCGGGTAATGGCCCTCCTCGGCCAGCCGGCGGGACAGCACGAAGTGGCCGTCGAGTACACCACGGGCGGCATCGGCGATCGGGTCCTGCTGATCATCGCCCTCGCTCAACACGGTGTAGAAGGCGGTGATCGAGCCGCCGCCCTCTTCGGCATTACCGGCGCGCTCCACCAGCTTGGGCAACTTGGCAAACACCGACGGTGGATAACCCTTGGTCGCCGGCGGCTCGCCAATCGCCAGGGCAATTTCGCGCTGGGCCTGGGCAAAACGAGTCAGCGAATCCATCAGCAGCAGGACATTCTTGCCCTTGTCGCGAAAGTATTCGGCGATGCGCGTGCAGTACATGGCCGCACGCAGGCGCATCAGGGGCGCCTCATCGGCCGGCGAGGCGACCACCACCGAGCGTTTGAGGCCTTCGGCGCCGAGAATCTCGTCGATAAATTCCTTGACCTCGCGGCCCCGCTCACCGATCAGGCCGACGACGATGATGTCGGCCTCGGTGAAGCGCGTCATCATCCCCAGCAGCACCGACTTACCCACACCGGTACCGGCAAACAGGCCGAGACGCTGGCCGCGGCCGACGGTGAGCAGGCCGTTGATCGAGCGAATGCCCACATCCAGCGGTTGGCTGATGGGGTGGCGCTTGAGCGGGTTGATCACCGGGCCGTCCAGCGGCACCCAGTCCTCGGCCTTCATTCCGCCCTTGCCGTCCAGGGCCCGGCCGGCACCGTCCAGCACCCGACCGAGCATCGACATGCCCATCGGCAGCCGCCCGGTGTCCGCCAGGGGCACCACCCGCGCACCGGGGGCGATACCGGTGAGGCTGCCCACTGGCATCAGGTAGAACTTGCCGGCGGCAAAGCCCATGACCTCGGCCTCGACCTGCACCGGATGGTAGCTGTCGTCGTTGATCACCAGGCAGCGGCTGCCCAACGAGGCGCGCAGGCCTTCGGCCTCCAGGGTCAGGCCGACCATGCGCAGCAGGCGCCCCTCCACCACCGGCTGGGTCGGCAGGCGCACCGCGCCCATATAGCCGCTCAGGCGTTTGCCAAAGCCGGTGCGTTCAAGGCGCATCGACAGGCTCATCAGCAGCCACAGCCGCCTCGGCACTGGCGCCAGGCTCGCCATCGAGGTCGAGTATCAAATCGGCCGCCGGCGGGTTGCTGAGCTGCTCGCGCTGCTGTTCGAATAATTGCGTGAGGGCCAGCTCCAGGCGGGTTTCGATGCTGGCATCGATCAGGCTGTGCTCGCTCTCCACCCGACAACCGCCAGGTTGCAGCTGCTCGTCTTCGAGAATCCGCCAGTTTTCCTCGTGGCGCTCGCGCAGGGCTTTGACCCGTTCGAAATCCTGCGGATTGATATGGATGCGCACATTGCCGGCGCCCATGGGCAGCAGCTTCAAGGCCTCACGCAGGACCTGGGTCAACTGGCTGGAATCGGCCAGCAACTCACGGCGAATCACTTCGCGACTCATCTGACTGACCAGTTGCACCAGAGCCCGCTCAAGGGCCTGATCCTGCTCGGCAATCGGCTCAAGCAAGTGACTCATCAGTTGTTCAAGGGCGCCCACCTTGCCCTGCAGGACAACCTCGGCCTCCTGCTTGGCCTTCAGTTGGCCGGCATGGAAGCCGTCTTTCTCGCCGGTGCTGAAACCTTCGTTGTAGGCATCCTGGCGGATCGCTTCGAGTTCATCGAGGGTCAGCGGCTTGACCGCCTGCAACTCCACGTCCTCGCTCTGCGGGGTCTCCAGCGCCAGTGCCGCCGCGGCCTCAGCCGCAGCCGCGGCGGCCTGCTCGGCGGCGCTGGGTTCGGCCCGATACACCGGCTCGTTGTCCGGCGCCTCGAAACTCGGCAAGTTCCAGCGATCGAAGGCGCCGACATCTTTGCCGCGAATCAGTTCGCTGGGGACTTCCTTGCTGACCATGCCTGTGCTCCCGGCTAAGGTTCTGTGAATAGCTCAACCGCTGACGGTTAAATCATCGCCTCGCCGCCAGCGCCACCGAGGACGATTTCACCGGCATCGGCCATGCGCCGGGCGATGGTCAGCACTTCTTTCTGCGCCGTCTCGACATCGCTGACGCGCACCGGACCACGGGCTTCCAGATCGTCGCGCAGCAGTTCGGCGGCGCGCTTGGACATGTTCTTGAAGACCTTTTCCTTGATCCCATCGTCGGCGCCTTTCAGGGCCAGCACCAGCACATCCGAGGAGACTTCGCGCAGCAGCGCCTGAATGCCCTTGTCGTCGACATCGGCGAGGTTGTCGAAGACAAACATCAGGTCTTCGATCTGCCCGGACAGGTCGGCATCCACTTCGCGGATCGAGTCCATCAACTGGCCTTCGATTGAGCTGTCGAGGAAGTTCATGATGTCGGCCGCACGCTTGACTCCGCCCATGGAGGCGCGGGTGGTGCTGGCGCTGCCGGAGAACTGCTTCTCGAGGATCAGGTTGAGTTCTTTCAACGCCGCCGGCTGCACGGTGTTCAGCGATGACACGCGCAAGACAATATCCAGGCGTACCTTGTGATCGAAATGACCGAGCACTTCACCGGCCTGATCGGGGTCCAGATAGGCCACCACGATGGCCTGAATCTGCGGGTGCTCGTAGCGGATCACGTCGGCCACGGCGCGCGGCTCCATCCACTTCAGGCTGTCCAGGCCACTGGTGCTGCCGCCCAGCAGAATACGGTCAATCAGATTGCCGGCTTTGTCTTCGCCCAGGGCCTGGGTCAGCATCTTGCGGATATAGCCAT
>DAITLT010000076.1:6290-12695 GCA_036835505.1 Pseudomonas sp. | reverse complement strand
TCGCCCGCGCCCTTGGCCACGGCATGCAGGTGGCGGTGGTGCAATTTATCAAGGGTGCCGCCAGCACCGGCGAGGAAGCCTTCTTCCGGCGCTTCCCGGAGCAAGTGCGCTACCACGTGATGGGCGAGGGCTTCACCTGGGAAACCCAGGATCGCCAGCGCGACATCGACAAGGCCCAGGCCGCCTGGCAGGTCGCCCGCGAGCTGCTGGGCGACGAGTCGATCCACTTGATCGTGCTGGATGAGCTGAACATCGCCCTCAAGCACGGCTACCTACAACTGGACGACGTGCTCGCCGACCTCAGCGCGCGGCCGGCCCTGCAGCATGTGGTGGTGACCGGCCGTGGCGCCTTGCCGGGGATGATCGAGGCCGCCGACACCGTGACCGAGATGAACCTGGTCAAGCATGCCTTCAAGGCCGGGGTGAAGGCGCAAAAAGGCATCGAATTTTGAACCGTCAGTGCCCGGCGTTACTGATTGCCGCCCCGGCTTCCGGCCAGGGTAAAACCACCGTCACCGCCGCCCTGGCGCGCCTGCATGCGCGCCAGGGGCGGCGAGTGCGGGTGTTCAAGTGCGGGCCGGATTTTCTCGACCCGATGATCCTCGCCCGTGCCAGCGGCAACCCGGTGTATCAGCTGGATCTGTGGATGGTCGGCGAGGCCGAGAGCCGCCGGCTGCTGTGGGAGGCCGCGGGTGAGGCCGAGTTGATTCTGATCGAGGGGGTGATGGGCCTGTTTGACGGTGCGCCATCGGCCGCCGACCTGGCGCGGCACTTCGGCGTGCCGGTGCTGGGGGTGATCGATGCTGGCGCCATGGCCCAGACCTTCGGTGCGCTGGCCTTTGGTCTGGCGCATTTTCAGGCGGATTTGCCCTTCGCCGGGGTGCTGGCCAATCGCACCGGCAGCCTGCGCCATGGCGATATTCTGCGCGACAGCCTGCCGCCGGCCTTGCGCTGGTTCGGCGCCTTGCCGCGAAGCAGCTCGGTGGAGTTACCGCGTCGCCATCTGGGTTTGATTCAGGCCCAGGAGTTGGCCGATTTGGATGCGCGGCTGGACGCCGCCGCCGATGCCATCGCCGCCAGCGCCAGCACCGAGCTGCCAAAGCCTGTGAGTTTTGCCGCGCCGGATGTGCAGGCCATCGAGCCAATGCTGGCCGATGTGCGCATCGGCGTGGCCCGCGATGCGGCCTTTGCCTTTACCTATCAGGCCAACCTCGATCTGCTGCGCCAGCTCGGCGCCGAGTTGGTGTTTTTCTCGCCGCTGAGCGATAGCCAGTTGCCGGCAATCGACAGCCTGTATCTGCCCGGCGGATACCCTGAGCTTTACCTGAACGAGCTGACTGGCAACCAGTCGATGGGCGCGGCGATTGCTGCCCATCATCACGCCGGCAAACCGTTGCTGGCCGAGTGTGGCGGCATGCTCTATCTACTGGACAGCCTGACCGATGCGGCGGGCGAGCAGGGCGAAATGCTCGGCTTGCTGGCCGGTCGCGCAACCTTGCAAAAGCGTCTGGCGGCCCTGGCTTTGCAAGATGTCGAGCTGCCGGAAGGCGTGTTGCGCGGCCACACCTATCATCACTCGTTGCTGGATTCGCCGTTGCAAGCGCTGGCCCGTGGCCGCTGCCCGAACGGCAAAGCGACCGCCGAGGCGGTGTTTCGCGCCGGCCGGCTGACCGCCTCGTATATCCATTTTTATCTGCCGTCCAATCCGCAGGCGGCCGCCGCGCTGTTTGCCCCAGGGGGTTAAACCATGAGTGTGTACGCGTTTAGCGCCGCCGAGCGCGCCGCGGTTTATCGCGCGATTGCCGAGCGCCGTGACATGCGCCATTTTGCCGGCGGCGAGGTGGCGCCAGCGCTGCTCAGCCGCTTGCTGGCGGCCGCACACAGCGCGCCCAGTGTTGGCCTGATGCAGCCGTGGCGGTTTATCCGCATTCAACGGCCGGCCTTGCGCGGGGCGATTGCTGCGCTGGTCGAGGCCGAGCGTGGGCGCACGGCCGAGGCCCTGGGCGAGCGCGGCGAGGCGTTTATGCGCCTGAAAGTGGAGGGCATCAACGACTGTGCCGAGTTGCTGGTGGCGGCCCTGATGGACGGCCGCGAGGCCCATGTCTTCGGCCGCCGCACCTTGCCGGAAATGGATTTGGCGTCCTTGTCCTGCGCCATTCAAAACCTCTGGCTGGCGGCCCGCGCCGAAGGCTTAGGCATGGGTTGGGTGTCGCTGTTCGAGCCTCAGGCCCTGGGCGATTTGCTCGGCTTGCCGGCCGGGGCCAAGGCGGTGGCGATTCTCTGCCTCGGCCCGGTGACTGAGTTTTACGCCAAACCCATGCTGGTGCAGGAGGGCTGGACGACCGAGCGGCCATTGCAGGACTTGCTCTACCAGGATGCCTGGGGAACCCCGGCATGTTGAGCCTGGTGTTGGCCGTGCTGGCGGCGCTCAGCCTGGACGTGGCCCTCGGTGAGCCACGCCGTTGGCATCCGCTGGTGGCCTTCGGTGGCTTGGCCCAGGCTATCGAGCGGGTGCTCAATCCCGCCGGCTGCGGTGGCCGGTTTGCCGGTGTGCTGGCCTGGTGTCTGGCGGTATTGCCGCCCACCTTATTGGTCGGCCTGTTGCTGCAAATCCCTTATCTGGGCTGGTGCGTGCAGGTGCTGGCGCTGTATCTGGCCATCGGCCTGCGCAGCCTGGCCGAGCATGCCGAGCCGATTGCCGAGGCGCTGGAACGTGGCGATCTGCCCTGCGCCCGCGAGCAGGTTGGACGCATTGTCAGCCGCGATACCCGCACCTTGGATGAACAAGGCGTGGCCCGCGCGGCCTGCGAGTCACTCCTGGAAAACGGCAGCGATGCGCTGTTTGCCGCGTTGTTCTGGTTTGCCGTGGCCGGCGCGCCGGGGGTGGTGCTGTATCGCCTGAGTAACACCCTGGATGCCATGTGGGGCTACCGCACGCCGCGTTTCTTGCGCTTTGGCTGGGCGGCGGCGCGCCTGGACGATGTGCTCAATTACCTGCCGGCCCGCCTGGTGGCCCTGACTTATGCGCTGTGCGGGCAGACCGCCCTGGCCCTGCGCTGCTGGCGTGAGCAAGCGCCCACCTGGGACAGCCCCAACGCCGGCCCGGTGATGGCCGCCGGGGCCGGGGCGCTGGGCCTGGCGTTGGGCGGCGCGGCGGTTTATCACGGTGAACTGCATCAGCGTCCACCCCTGGGCGAGGGCGCCGCGCCGCTGGCCGCGGATATTCGCCGCACCCTGCAACTGCTGCAGCGCGGCGTGGCCGTCTGGCTGGTGCTGCTGTGTAGCATCGGGGCTTTGTATGCTTAAGCAGTACCTGGCGCTGCGCGTCTCGGGATTGTTTCGCGTGCGGTCTGGCCAAGGTGCTTTGCATGCTTGAGCACGGCGGGCGCCTGCGCGCGGCGGCGCAGCACTACGGCATCCCATTGGCCGCTTGGCTGGACCTGTCCACGGGGCTGGCGCCCTGGCCGTTCGAGTTTCCTGCGCCACCGGCCAGCGTCTGGCAGCGCCTGCCGGAAGCCGACGATGGCCTGGCCGCCGTCGCCGCTCAGCGTTACGGTGCGGCGCAGGCGTTGCCGGTGTCCGGCGCCCAGGCGGCGATCCAGTTGCTGCCGCAGTTGCGCAGCGCCGGCAGCCGGGTGGGCATAGTTGCGCCGTGCTACGCCGAGCATGCCCAGGCCTGGCAACGCGCCGGTCATCAATTGTTGGCGTTGAGCGACTGCGAGATCGAGGCTGCGCTGGAGCGACTGGACGTACTGCTGCTGGTCAATCCCAATAACCCCAGCGGCCGGCTGTTTAAGCCGGCCCAGTTGCTGACCTGGCATGCCCGCCTGGCCGCCCGTGGCGGTTGGCTGCTGGTGGACGAGGCGTTTATCGATGCCAGCCCCGAACTCAGTTTGGCTGCTCACAGCCACACGCCTGGGCTGATCGTGTTGCGCTCGTTTGGCAAGTTTTATGGCCTGGCCGGGGTGCGCCTGGGCTTTGTGCTGGCCGAACCGAGTCTGCTGAATGATCTGCATGAACGCCTCGGGCCCTGGGCGGTGAGTGGCCCAGCGCGCTGGCTGGGGCTGAGCTGCCTGGCCGATGAGGCGGCTCATCGACAGCAACGTCTGCGCCTGCAGCAGGCCAGTCAACGCCTGGCCGATCTGCTCGGTGAATATGGCTTGGTGAGTCAGGGGTGTGCCCTGTTTCAATGGTTGCCAAGCCCCCGCGCCGCCGCGCTGGATCAGCAGTTTGCTCGGCGCGGCATTTTGTTGCGGCACTTTACCCAGCCGCAGAGCCTGCGTTTTGGTTTGCCGGCCACTGAACACGACTGGCAGCGCTTGCGCCTGGCCTTAGACGACATAGCGGGGAGCAATCGATGAAAAGCGCCGCCACCTTAATGGTGCAAGGCACCACCTCCGACGCCGGCAAGAGCACCCTGGTGACCGCTCTGTGCCGCTGGCTGGCCCGTCAGGGCGTGGCGGTGGTGCCGTTCAAACCGCAAAACATGGCGCTTAATTCGGCGGTGACCCTTGATGGTGGCGAGATCGGTCGGGCCCAGGCGGTGCAGGCCCAGGCGGCCGGTCTGGCGCCACACAGCGATATGAACCCGGTGTTGCTCAAGCCCAACTCCGACACCGGCGCCCAGGTGATTATCCACGGCCGCGCCCTGGCCAATATGCAGGCCGACACCTACCACGACTACAAAAAGGTCGCGATGGCGGCGGTGCTGCAATCCCATCAACGCCTGAGCAGCAACTATGCGGTGGTGATGGTCGAGGGCGCCGGCTCGCCGGCGGAGATCAATCTGCGCGCCAACGACATCGCCAATATGGGCTTTGCCGAGGCGGTGGACTGCCCGGTAATCATCATTGCCGACATCGACAAGGGCGGGGTATTTGCCCATCTGGTTGGCACCCTTGAACTGCTTTCGCCGACTGAGCAGGCGCGGGTCAAGGGCTTTGTGATCAACCGTTTTCGCGGCGACATTGCCCTGCTGCAACCGGGGCTGGACTGGCTGGAGGCGCGCACCGGCAAACCGGTGCTCGGCGTATTGCCGTACCTGCACAATCTGCATCTGGAGGCCGAGGACGGCATCGACCAGCGCCAAGCGGGCAAGGCCGAACGGGTGCTGAAGGTGCTGGTGCCGGTGCTGCCACGGATCAGCAATCACACCGACTTCGACCCGCTGCGCCTGCACCCGCAGGTTGATTTGCAGTTCGTTGGCCCCGGTGCGCCGATCCCACCGGCCGATTTGATCATCTTGCCGGGCTCCAAGAGCGTGCGCGCCGACCTGGCGTTTTTGCGTGGCAACGGCTGGGTGCCGGCCCTGCAACGCCATCTGCGTTACGGCGGCAAACTGCTGGGGATTTGCGGCGGCTTGCAGATGCTCGGCATGCGCATCGACGACCCCCTGGGCCTGGAAGGCGCGCCGGGCAGCAGCGCAGGGCTGGGGCTGGTGGACTTCAGCACCGTGCTGGAAGCAGAAAAACAACTGCGCAGCGTGCAGGGCCATCTGTGTTTGGACGACGCGCCGGTCAGTGGTTATGAGATTCATGCCGGGGTCAGCCGCGGCCCGGCGCTGAGCCAGGCCGCGGTGCAACTGGATGACGGCCGCCGCGATGGCGCCTTGAGTGACGACGGTCAGGTGCTTGGCACTTATCTGCATGGCTTGTTTGAAGCCCCCGCAGCCTGCAGCGCCTTGTTGCGCTGGGCCGGGCTGGCCGAGGTGCAGACCTTTGCTTACCACGACCTGCGCGAGCGCGATATTGACCGCCTGGCCGATCTGGTCGAGGCGCATTTGGACACCGGCAAATTGGCCGATTTGTGTGGGCTTGATCATGCGTGAACTGATTCTCGGCGGTGCCCGCTCCGGCAAGAGCCGGCTGGCGGAAAAACTCGCGGCAGACAGCGGTCTGGCCGTCACCTATATCGCCACCAGTCAGGCCCTGGATGGCGAGATGAGCGCGCGCATTAGTCAGCATCGCCAACGCCGACCAGCCGCGTGGGCGCTGATCGAGGAGCCCATCGAATTGGCTCGCGTGCTGCGCCGGTCGGCCAGTGCCGAGCGTTGCCTGCTGGTGGATTGCCTGACCCTGTGGCTGTGCAATCTGCTGATGCTGGAGGACGACGCGCGTTTGCTTGCCGAGCGCGAAGCCCTGCTCGATGGCCTGGCTGGGTTGCCGGGGCGAATCATTCTGGTCAGCAATGAAACTGGCCTGGGCGTGGTGCCCATGGGCGAGCTGAGCCGGCGCTATGTGGATGAGGCCGGCTGGTTGCATCAGGCCATCGCCGAACGTTGCCAGCGAGTGATTTTCACCGTCGCCGGTTTACCCATGCTGCTTAAAGGAGCTGCCTTAAATGAGTGCAAATAATGACTGGCAGGCCGCCTGCCGCCAGCCCGATAGCGCCGCCGAGGCTGCCGCG